>JBEQLH010000002.1:24251-46303 GCA_040326075.1 Anaerolineales bacterium | reverse complement strand
CTAAATTCGCCATCCGTGAAGGCGGTTTGACCGTCGGCGCTGGTGTGATCACCGAGATCATTAAATAGGAGAGTTATGGCGAAACAGAAAATTAGGATCCGCTTGAAAGCCTATGACCATCGTGTCCTCGACCAATCTGCGAAACGCATCGTAGATACTGCAGAACGTACCGGAGCACGTGTTGTTGGTCCCGTTCCCTTACCAACAAAGATTGAGAAATTCACGGTGCGCCGTTCGACATTTATTGATAAGGATTCGCATGAGCACTTTGAAATCCGCACTCATAATCGTTTGATTGATGTCCTTGACCCTGATTCGAAAACTATAGATATGCTAATGCGGTTGAATTTACCAGCGGGTGTAGATATTGAAATAAAGATTTAACTGGTGATAGTTGAGGCATCTTCTACTGATAAGAATTTTAGTTCCTAACACGAGAAGATGCTCGTAAGAATACAAACAGGCAGCGTAAGAACAGGACTGTCCGGAAAAGAAAAATCCGAGATTTTTCGGCAGACTGATTAACTGCGTTGACCTAGGGATGATGAAGCCTAGCCCAGGTTGGCAGTCCCTGAAAATTGAAAATTGGAGAAAAATGAGATGATGAAAGGGCTGATTGGAAAGAAAATCGGGATGACCCAGATTTTCGATGAGGCAGGACTTGCTGTACCGGTAACACTCATCGAAGCTGGGCCTTGCTATGTTACCCAAGTTCGAACGGCACAGAATGATGGCTACAATGCTGTGCAGTTAGGTTTTGAAGAAGCAAAACCGAAACGTCTTACAGGCGGCCAACTAGGCCATCTGAAAAACAACGAATTACCTCCTCTGCGTTATTTGCGTGAATTTCGAGTGAAAGACCCTGAAGTCAGCGAAGGAGATAAATTGGTGGTTGGTGATGTCTTTGATGCTGGAGAACGGGTTGATATTATCGGAACCAGCAAAGGGAAAGGATTTCAGGGTGTGGTAAAACGTTATGGATTCCGTGGGGGACCGAAGACCCATGGCCAATCAGATAGGCTTCGAGCACCGGGTTCAATCGGAGCAACAACAACGCCTGGCCGCGTATTCAAAGGAAAGCGTATGCCTGGTCGGATGGGAAATGAGCGGGTAACGGTTCAGAACCTGCGTGTTGAATACGTGGACAACGACCGCAATTTATTAGGTGTGCGCGGGGCGATTCCCGGTGGAAAAGGCGGTATTGTAATGATTAAAGAAGCACGCAAGCGGTAATTGGAGCGAGATGACCATGAAAGTAGATGTCTTAAACCTGGAAGGGCAGAAGGTTAAAACGGTTAATTTATCGGCGAAAATCTTCGAAGCCCCAATTAATACAGACCTGATGCATCAAGCATACGTTCGCCAAATGGCAAACGCGCGTTTGGGAACCCATAAAACCAAGAGTCGTGGTGAAGTTTCGGGTGGTGGTAGAAAACCTTGGCGCCAAAAAGGTACCGGCCGCGCACGTCAGGGATCGATCCGATCTCCGCAATGGGTTGGTGGCGGCAAAGTTCACACACCAAGACCGCGGGATTATTCTCAAAAAATGCCGCGCAAGATGCGCAGAGCTGCATTACGGTCAGCTCTTTCTGTCAAAGCCTCAGATCAGGCGATCCTGGTACTAGATGAATTTGTCCTTTCAGAACCCAAAACAAGTCAAATGGCTCAGGTTGTTGGTAATCTGGTTGGTGAATCAAGTGTTTTGATGATTTTTCCCGAAAAGAATGAAAATTATAAACAGGTTGCCAGAGCTGCGAACAATATACCAGATTTGAAACTGTTAATAGCCAATTACATGAACATTCGAGATTTACTCGGTTTCGATAAGGTGATCATTCAAAAAGACGCTTTGGATGTCATCGAGTCTTACTTGGGATAAGGAGAAACGAATATGTCTACACTTCACGATGTTCTCCGTCGACCGATAATCACTGAAAAGTCAAATTATCAAGCTGGTGAGCTAAACCAGTTTGTGTTTGAAGTGTCAATGAATGCCACAAAACAAATGGTGAAGGACGCCATCGAAACTTCGTTTGATGTCGATGTACTCCGGGTGAACATTATCAATGTGCCTGCGAAACGCAGCCGTCGGTGGCGAAATCAACGGGTCAAGGTCCGACGAAGTGCGTACAAGAAAGCCATCATAACCCTTGGACCTGACGAACGCATTGATGTATTCGAAGGAGTGCGCTAATGGCAGTAAAGAAATATAAACCAGTTACCCCAAGCTTGCGGGGTATGACCGGTCACACCTTTGAGGAAATAACAAAGACAAAGCCAGAGCGTTCATTAATTATTCCCAAGAAGCGTACGGATGGAAGAAATATGTATGGTCGGATTACCGTCCGGCATCGTGGTGGTGGTCACCGTCGCCATATCAGACAGGTTGATTTCAAACGCAACAAGCATGGAATTCCAGCACGTGTAGCTGCGATTGAATATGATCCAAATCGAACAGCGCGGATTGCACTGCTGCACTACGTTGATGGTGAGAAGCGCTATATTATTGCACCACTCGACCTCAGAGTGGATGACATGGTGGAGTCAGGTCCACAAGCGGAAATTCGACCTGGAAACAGCTTGCCGATTGCCAATATTCCGGTCGGGACTTTAATTCACAATATTGAACTCAAAGAGGGCCGGGGAGGTCAACTGGTGCGCGCCGCAGGTGGATCTGCGCAGTTACTGGCCAAAGAGGACGATTATGCCCAGGTTAGATTACCTTCCGGAGAAGTTCGTCTGATTCGACAGGCTTGTTATGCCACTATCGGACAGGTGGGGAACCTGGATAACAGCAATATCAAGCTTGGAAAAGCAGGACGTAAGAGACATATGGGAATTCGACCGACTGTACGCGGCTCGGCTATGAGCCCTCGCGACCACCCGCATGGCGGTGGTGAAGGTCGTTCACCGATTGGATTACCGGGGCCAAAAAGCCCCTGGGGTAAACCAACGTTAGGAAAGAAGACTCGCCGGAATAAGAGTACTGAGAAGTACATAGTTCATCATCGAGGCAAGAAGAGGAAATAAAAACCAGGTTGAGAGCAAATATTAGTTTTAATGTTGATGCTTAGAAAACCGGCGTAAAGGATATTGGAGATAAGAAAATGGGACGATCATTAAAAAAAGGGCCATATATTGACGCTAAATTACTCAAGAAAATTGAAATCATGAATGAACGTGGCGATAAGAAGGTGATCCGTACCTGGAGTCGCTCCAGCACAATTTTCCCCCAAATGGTCGGACATACCATCGCGATCCATGATGGACGACGGCATGTTCCTATATATGTAACTGAGAATATGGTCGGTCATAAGCTCGGGGAATTTGCACCTACACGGACCTATCGTGGTCATTTGGTAGAACGGAAGATCAGGAGATAAGCCATGGCTGATGATATTCGGGCACACGCGAGTCATATAGGTCATTCTCCCCAGAAGGTCCGCCTGGTGATCGACCTGGTGCGAGGTAAGGATATTGTGGAAGCACTTGACATGTTGAAGTTCGTTCAAAATGCAGCTGCACGTCCGATTTCCAAAGTTCTGAGCTCTGCAATGGCGAACGCTGAGGAGAACTTTGGAGTCAGCCGGGATGATTTGTATGTGTATAAGATTTTCGCAGATGCGGCGCCGTCTCGACGATGGCGCAGGTTTGGAGCTCGTGGCCGTTTCAAACCCATCATTCGACGGTCTTCGCATATTACTGTGATATTGCGTGAAAGGGAGTTATAAAGGTATGGGAAATTTGTTGATGAGTAGATTATCTTCCAAGATGGAGAGGAGAAATCATGGGTCGTAAAGTGCATCCGATTGGTTTTCGTTTGAAGGTCAATAAAACCTGGGAAGGGCGATGGTATGCTGAAGGTAAAGAATACGTCGACCAGCTACATCAGGACATAGAAATTCGAGAGATGATCCAAGTTGAATCACCTCGAGCAGGTGTTTCTCGAATTGAGATTGAACGATTTCCAGGAAAAGTGAAAATCACCGTCCATACTGCAAAACCTGGCATCTTGATCGGCCGTAAAGGTGAAAATGTAAAGAAATTACGAGCAAGCCTAGAGGGATTAGTCGGAAAAAAGATCGATCTTGATATCAAGGAGATAAAAGCCCCTGATCTCGATGCTTACCTGGTCGCAAAGAATATTGCCGAGCAGCTTGAAAGACGGATAAGCTATCAACGAGCGATGAAACGTGCAATTCAGCAATCAATGCGCCAGGGGGCTCAAGGTATCCGGATTGAGGTAGCTGGCAGATTGAGTGGAGCCGAGATGGCACGTACGATCCATATGCGTGAAGGACAGGTCCCGCGACAGACATTGCGTGCTGATATTGATTTTGCTAAAGCTGAAGCTTTAACCACTTACGGCCGGATAGGTGTTAAAGTGTGGATTTATAAAGGTATTGTTTTGCCAGAGATGGAAGATATAGTCGAATCAACTGAAGGCGTTTATGTGAGTGAATGATTCTCATGCACAGTGCATAGAATCGATCACCATCTGCGATTGTAAGAGGTAAGAGGTAGTAATTATGTTAATGCCAAAGCGTGTTAAGTACCGCAAACAAATGCGTGGGCGGATGCGAGGTAAGGCCTATCGAGGTTCAGAAGTTCATTTCGGTGACTTCGGCTTGTTGGCTTTAGAACCATCTTGGATTACAGCCCGGCAGATTGAAGCCGCCAGACGAGCAATTGTGCGGGCATTACGTCGTCGCGGTAAAGTATGGATCCGAATCTTTCCAGATAAACCTGTAACGAAACGGGCTGCAGAAACTCGAATGGGAAAAGGGAAGGGGAATGTAGAGTTTTGGGTTGCGGTAGTCAAACCTGGACGGATCATGTTTGAAGTAGGTGGGGGTTTGCCAGAAGAGACAGCCAAGGAAGCTCTCCGGTTGGCTGCGTACAAACTACCGATTAAGACGAAGATTGTCTCCCGTTATTCCGTGGGTGGAGGTGAAGAATGAGAGCTTCAGAAGTAAGGGCTTTATCCACATCTGAGATTGTTTCGCAGGTAGCAGACGCGAAAGAGGAATTGATGAACTTGCGATTTCAACTAGCAACAGGAGAATTAACTGATCATACGAGGCTGAGCTACACACGAAAATTAATCGCCCGTTACTACACAATTCTCCAAGAACGGGAACGAGAAGAAGAAATGGAAGGTGAAGCATGAATGACCGTCGCCGTATGACGGGTTTCGTAACCAGTAATAAAATGGAAAAAACAGTCAACGTTGTGATTACCCGCACTTATCGTCATCCATTATATAAGAAAGTAGTTCATAGCAAGAAGAAGGTTATGGCTCATGACGAGCTCGGCTGCGAAATTGGTGATCGGGTCCAGATTGTGGAAAGCCGCCCAATATCAAAACGCAAACATTGGGTTGTAGAAGAGATTCTGCACCGGGAGATGGTTGGTGAGGACTTAGAACCGGAGGAATTGGCATGATCCAACACGAAAGCCGATTAAAGGTTGCCGATAACTCCGGTGCGCGAGAGATTTTAGTGATCCATGTCTTGGGGGGTTCCGGTAAAAGGTATGGATCGATTGGGGATGTGGTGGTCGGAACAGTTAAGCTCGCCACCCCTCATGGTGCCGTGAGTAAAAGTGATATCGTACGAGCAGTGATCGTCAGGACAGCTAAAGAATGGCGACGCGATGATGGTTCCTATATTCGGTTCGATGATAACGCAGCGGTCATTCTTGATACTGACGGGCGAAATCCTAGAGGCACACGCATCTTCGGACCGGTTGCTCGGGAACTTCGGGAAAAGGGCTTCATGAAGATTGTATCTTTAGCCCCCGAAGTTCTTTAGTGATAAATAGCTTGTGCAGGAGTGAATCTTGTGAAAATGAAGATTAAGAAAGGTGATACCGTTGAAGTAATGAGCGGTAAAGAGAATAACAAAGGAAAACGTGGCGAAGTGATCAAGGTGAATCCAAAGAACAGTCGGGTAGTTGTACAGGGTGTGAATATGCTCAAGAAGCACCAGCGCCAGGTACAAACCCAGGGCCGTACTATTTCACCCGGAATCATAGAATTTGAAGGTTCGATTCACATCTCAAATGTGATGTTGGTTTGCCCAAAGTGTGATGAGCCCACCAGGGTCGCGATACAACGTGAAGATGGAGTATCACAGCGGGTTTGTAAACATTGTGAGGGGTTGATCGACTAGTACTGCGATCAGGAGAGAGAAAATGGCTCATTACTTAAAAGAACGTTATAAAACAGATTTTGCTCCAGAACTGATGAAATCATTGAATCTGGACAATATCATGGAAGTACCCCGGGTAGAGAAGGTGGTTGTCAACATCGGAGTCGGAGAAGCCTTGGAGAACGCCAGGGCATTGGAAGGTGCAGTGGCAGATTTAACGACGATCACCGGGCAAAAGCCGATCGTGACGAAGGCGAAGAAGAGTATCGCCAATTTCAAACTTCGTGAAGGTCGCTCAATTGGGGTTAAAGTTACCTTACGAAGCGATCGAATGTGGGCATTTATTGATCGCCTGATCAATGTTGCCATGCCCAGGGTCCGTGATTTTCGCGGTGTGTCACTCAATTCTTTCGATGGTCGCGGAAATTATACGCTCGGACTGCGGGAGCAGCTGGTCTTTCCGGAAATTGATTACGATAAGATCGATAAAGTTCGTGGAATGGAGGTAACAATCGTTACCACAGCAAAAACAGACGAAGCAGGCACACAATTATTAGATTTGCTAGGCATGCCGTTTAGGAAGGAAGGTTAATAGATGGCGAAGAAAAGCATCATCATACGCGAACAGCGGCGCAAGTATCCAACTCGAGTTCGAAATCGATGTTCAATTTGTGGTCGACCTCGAGGTTATATTCGGCGTTTTGGACTTTGCAGGATTTGTTTTCGCGAACTGGCTCTTGAAGGAAAAATCCCAGGCGTTACCAAGTCTTCCTGGTAGTAGAGTGGAGAAAAAATAATATGAGTATGACTGATCCTGTAGCGGATATGTTGACTCGGATACGAAATGCGATGAGAGTTGGGCATCCGGCGGTCGCTATGCCAAGCTCTAAACTGAAGGTTGAAATCGCGCGTATCCTAAAAGAAGAAGGATTTATTGCTGGCCATGAAGTTGTCGATGGGGAAAGCCCCGCTCATAAAGTGTTGCGGATGCGCCTCCGTTACGTCGGTGAGAGGCGGAATAGGCGTCCGGTTATTACTGGCTTGGAGCGCGTAAGCTCACCAGGTAGACGAGTGTATACCGGGAAGCGAGATATTCCGTGGGTATTGTCAGGAATGGGTGTCGCGATCCTGACGACACCGAAGGGTGTAATGACAGGCCAACGGGCTCGCCAACTTGGTGTTGGCGGCGAAATCCTTTGTAAAGTTTGGTAAGGAGGATTTATTGTGTCACGAATTGGACAATTACCAATTGTCGTGCCAGCTGGTGTCGACGTAAAGATCAAAGGAACACACGTGCGTGTTAAAGGTCCGAAAGGTGAGCTGCAACATACCTTTCCTGCTGATATGGCAATTTCGCTTGAAGATGGAGAGGTTATTGTCAAACGTCCTTCGGACGAAAGAACACATCGGGCCTTCCATGGTATGACCCGAGCTCTTATAAATAACATGGTTCTTGGTGTTAGCACCGGCTTTTCTAAGGTGTTGGAAATCAATGGTGTCGGTTATCGCGCTGAATTGGAAGGAAAAGACCTGATCCTAAATGTCGGATATTCCCACACGGTAAAGGTGGAGCCACCAGAAGGGATTGAATTTGAAGTAGATGCTCGTACGCGGCAAATTGTGATCAAAGGTTACGATAAACAGGTAGTCGGACACGTTGCTGCTGACATCCGCAAAGTTCGCCCTCCAGAACCATATAAAGGTAAAGGGATCAAATATTTGGGTGAGAGAATTCGCCGCAAGGCGGGTAAAGCAGGCAAGGTGTAGAAATATGGGAAAAAAATTATCACGTTCTAAAGTACGTAAACGAAGACATTTACGCGTCCGAAAGCGCGTGAATGGAACTGCCAACCGACCACGATTGAATGTCTTCCGCAGTTTATCGCAGATTTATGTCCAAGTGATAAACGATGAGACTGGAACTACTTTAATATCGGCTTCGTCCATCGACCGTGATCTGCGGAAAAATATGAAAGGAAAAACCAAAACTGAGCAGGCTGAGCAGGTTGGGAAAGTTGTGGCTGAGAGAGCAAAATCTCAAGGTATTGACCAAGTGATATTTGATCGAGCTGGTTACCGGTATATTGGTCGGGTAAAAGCCCTTGCAGATGGCGCACGCGAAGGTGGCTTGCAGTTTTAGCAAGCTGTAAAGGAGATCATAATGTCAGATTACAAATCGTCAGAATTCGAAAAAGAATTTGATGAACGCGTGATCGAAATCGCCCGCGTTGCCAAGGTTGTCAAAGGCGGTCGGCGATTTTCTTTCCGGGTAACTGTTGTCGTAGGAGATCATCGAGGGAAAGTAGGAGTTGGGAAAGGAAAAGCCAACTCAGTTCCTGATGCAATGCGGAAGGCTGCTGAGAAAGCTCGAAAAGAGATGCGCAGAGTGTCACTATTCGGATCGACAATTCCACATGAAGTGGTGGGTCGAATATCCGGAGCCAGGGTATTATTGAAACCCGCATCTGAAGGAACCGGGGTTATCGCGGCTGGTGGTGTCCGTGCGGTATTAGAAGCTGCAGGTATATCAGATATATTGACCAAATCTCTTGGCAGCAGTAATGTCCTCAACGTTGTTTATGCAACAATGGATGCTCTTGACCAGTTGAGAACTCCCGAAGAAATCGCTGCATTGCGCGGCAAATCGGTCAAAGATGTTACCCCTTACTGGGAACGAAGGAAGCATAATGGCTAAGACCGAGACTAAAACCAAGAGCAAGAGGAAGAAAAAAGAGAAGCTTGTCCGAGTTACCCTGATTAAGAGTCCTATTGGATATAACCTCTCCCAGAAGCGGACGGTGAGGGCGTTGGGACTGCGGAAAATGCATCAAACTGTTGAGCATAAAGATTCCCCAACATTCCGGGGTATGGTAACGAAAGTAAGCCATTTGGTTCTAATTGAAGAATAGGATAGCCAATGAAATTGCATGATCTTAAACCAAGTGTGGGTTCGAAGAAAAAGCGCAAAAGGGTAGGTCGCGGAATATCGGCTGGGCAAGGGAAGACCGCCGGTCGAGGCATGAAAGGTCAAGGAGCACGTGCTGGCGGTGGTACTCGTTTATATCATCAAGGCGGCAACTTACCATTCTTCCGACGATTACCTTTCATTCGAGGTAAAGGATTTACTCCGATCAACCGGGTCAGATATTATGAGGTGAATTTATCCCAACTCGGAGATTTTAAATCCGGCAGTCAGGTAAATCCTGAATCTTTAATTGAAGCGCGACTAGTAAAGGATTCGCGCAGTCCGGTTGTCCTTCTTGGGCAGGGAGAAGTAAGCGTCCCCTTGAAAGTTCATGTCCACCGAATATCGAAGGGTGCCCGAGAAAAGGTAGAGGCTGCTGGAGGAAGTGTGGAAATTATCAACGTGCAGGATAGTGAGTAAGGAGCCATAAAATGAAGCGTTCAGCTTGGCGCTATCTGTGGACTGCCCAGGATATTAGGAAAAGGTTACTGATAACCGTTGGGTTATTGGCTTTATATCGATTCGCTGCGCACGTTCCTGTGCCAGGTGTCAATCGAGAGGCGATCACTGCAATCCTGGAGGGTGGGGGAGCATCGGGAACATTAGTAAACCTGCTGGACTTGTTATCTGGTGGCACCGTCTCAAATTTTTCAGTGCTGGCAATGGGTGTTTACCCGTACATCACTGCACAAATTATCCTGAACCTCCTTGTGCCAATCATCCCTGCATTACAAAAGCGAATGGAAGATGATCCGCGAGAAGGTCGAAAATGGATGGAGAAGTGGACCTACATCTTGGCGGTTCCAATGGCTGCCCTGAATGCGATTGGACAGATTAACCTCTTTTCACAGTTTACTGGTGGAGTACCAATCCTTGATGATTTTGGATTAAGCGCCGGGACATTTTTGTCATCGTTAGCGGTTGTGGCCAGTATGACTGCGGGGACCATGTTCGCAATCTGGTTGGGTGAATTGATCTCTGAATTCGGAATCCGTAATCAAGGTCTATCATTGATCATTTTTGCTGGTATTGTTTCTCGTGTACCGGTCTCGATTGCTAGCATTATGGCTGACGTGCAAACACGCTGGATTGCATTGATATTCATGATGATTTTTACTTTACTTACCATTTTTGCAATCGTATTCGTCCAGCAAGGGCAGCGCAATGTTCCCGTTATGTACCCGGGACGGAGAGTCGGTAATCGGATGTCCATGCCGGTAAAAGGGACATTACCTCTCCGAGTGAACATGGCAGGTATGATCCCACTCATCTTTGCCCAGGCCTTGTTAACGTTTCCCGCGATTATCGCGAGTTTCTTCCAAGGATCATCCACTGAATGGGTGGCGAATCTATCGACCAGTATCCAATCAATATTTGGAGGTACGAGTAATGCTTATTGGGTGCTGTATTTCTTAATGGTTGTTGGGTTCACATTCTTCTATACCGATGTGCTGTTTGCACAACAGAATTATGGTGAGAATTTGAAGAAAGTGGGGGCTCAAATACCTGGAGTCAGCCGGGGAGTACCGACGCAGAAATATCTTACGCGAGTGCTCAGACGGATCACACTTCCCGGAGCATTATTCCTGGGTGTTGTTGCGATTCTACCCTTTTTGATCGGATTGATTGTGCCGTTCGGGGCAAATACCGGCTTGCTGCTGGTATCATCCGCTGGACTGCTGATTGTAGTTGGTGTAGTACGGGATACTTTCTTCAATATTGAAGCGGAACTCAAGCTGCACGGATATGATGATACTTTGCTGATTCGATGAAAGAAACGAGAGTTGTAGATTTCTACGTTTTCCTTGGACCACCAGGCGCTGGTAAAGGTACCCAAGCCAAGGTAGTGGCATCCAAATTGGGGATTCCACAAATATCCTCTGGTGATATCTTCAGGGAAAATTTAAAGAACCAGACGGAGCTTGGTATAAAAGCCAACGAATACATTAAGGTTGGAAATCTTGTTCCGGATGATATCACCATTGCTCTGGTCCGGGAGCGAATCACCAGGACCGATTGTGCTACGGGAGCTATCCTGGATGGCTTTCCACGCACTCCGACTCAAGCTAAGGCATTTGATGAGATGTTGGAGGAAAGCGGCTGTCATATAAAGAATGTACCTTATATCAGAGTTTCAAATGATGTTCTCGTTGAACGCTTGACTGGACGATTGACCTGTCGTTCTCAGGGTCACATTTTTCACAGGGCATTCAATCCTCCCAAGAGGTCTGGTATTTGCGACCATGATGGATCGGAACTGTATCAACGGGAAGACGATAAACCAGAAACTGTAAAGCGACGCATCCGTGTCTATGAAAAACAAACTCAGCCACTTGTAGATTATTATCGGCAGCTTGGATTGTTGATAGAAATTGATGGTAACCAGAGAATTGATCAAGTGACGGAAGAACTGGTAAACATTTTAGGAATGGTGGCATAAATCAATGGCTGAACGACCAATAGTGATAAAGAAACCACCTGAAATTGAGACCATGCGAGAAGCAGGACGAGTCAATGCTCTCGCCTTGAAGAGCGTAAAGGGAATAATCCGTCCCGGGATCACGACCGAAGAGCTGGATGTGCTGGCTGAAGAGATAATTACGCGGAATGATGGCGTGCCTGCGTTCAAGAACTACCCTGGTCCGTACCCTTATCCTGCAACACTCACGATATCGATTAACGAAGAATTGGTGCATGGAATTCCAGGCAAGAGAAGGTTGAAGGAAGGTGATATCGTTTCAGTTGATTGCGGCACAATTCTAAACGGTTTCGTGGCAGATTCTGCATTTACCGTTGGTGTTGGCAAAATATCTCCCGAAGCGCAACAGTTGCTGGAAGTCACAGAACGGGCGCTTTATAAGGGAATTGAGAAGATGAGGTCGGGAAACCGGGTTGGTGATGTATCTGCGGCAATTCAAAAGTTTGTGGAAGGCTTTGGCTTCCATGTTCCCAGGGAGTACACCGGACACGGTGTTGGACGCAATATGCATGAAGGTCCATTGGTGCCAAATTTTGGTGTGAGTGGGCGGGGAATACCTCTTCGCCCAGGGATTACAGTTGCCCTTGAACCAATGGTCTTAGTGGGAACTCACCGGACACGTGTTATGGATGATCAATGGACTGTTGTTTCGGCAGATGGGTCTTTAACCGCCCATTTTGAGCATTCAATTGCTGTGACAGAAGATGAACCAATGATTTTAACCGCTTTTTCCAGCGACCTGGACATAAAGGATTAGGTTCAGTATAATTAAAACTTCGGCTAGTGACCATTCGTGAATCGATTTCCACGGATTTGAGTTGAAGGAGAGATAAGTTTATGAAAGTATCTGCTTCGGTAAAAAAACGCTGTTCGAAATGCAAAGTGGTAAAGCGTCGCGGCGTTGTGTATATAATTTGTGAGAATCCAAAACATAAGCAACGACAGGGATGATGATTTATGGCGAGAATTGAAGGCGTTGACCTCCCCCGAAATAAGCGGGTTGAAATTGGGTTGAGATATCTGTATGGCATTGGTCCAACTCGAGCGAAAGCAATATTGAATGCGACTCAGGTAAGTCCCGATACGCGGGTGAAGGATCTTACTGATGCAGAGGTTGCTACATTACGTGAATTCATCAATCAAAACTACAAAGTTGAAGGTGATTTACGGCGAGATGTGCAAATGCATATCAAACGATTAATTGAAATTGGCAGCTACCGGGGATTGCGCCATCGCCGGAATCTCCCGGTTCGTGGACAACGCACTCGCACAAACGCACGCACCCGGAAAGGACCAAAGAAGACTGTTGCTGGTCGTGGTCGCCGGCGTGGAGCAAAGAAGAAGTAATTATTTTGCAGGCATGACGGGCAGATTAAATTAAGTTGAGAGAGATAGGATAACGAGGAATTATGGCACAAAGTGAGCGCTCATCGCGTCGTTCAGGTAGCAAAAAAACAAAAAGATCTTTATCGGCTGGTCAGGTGCACATCAAAGCAACATTCAATAACACGATTGTGACCATCACTGATAAGCAAGGAAATACAGTTGTTTGGGGCAGCTCGGGATTAGCCGGATTTAAAGGCTCCCGTAAAAGTACGCCGTTTGCAGCTCGTTTAGCTGCTGAAAAGGCGATTAAAGGCGCTCAAGCGATTGGTATCAAGGAGGTTGAGATTTTTGTTAAAGGACCTGGTCCTGGACGTGAGTCTGCAATCCGGGCTGTACAAGCGGCAGGATTAAAAGTAACCTCGATCACGGATAAGACACCCGTACCGCATAATGGATGTCGACCACCTAAGAAACGACGAGTATAAACAAATCAATTACGAAAGGGAAGAGTGAATGGCTAGATATACTGGACCGGTCTGTAAATTATGCCGGCGAGAAGGTGAAAAATTATTCCTTAAGGGAGAGCGTTGTTTCACACCTAAGTGTGCATTTGAGCGACGTGGATATCCCCCTGGAATTCATGGGAAAGGTTTTCAATACCGTAGGCGACGGGAATCAGATTACAATCGCCAGTTACGGGCAAAGCAGAAAGCACGCCGTATTTATGGGGTCTTAGAGAGACAGTTCCGTAGATACTATGATGTATCTCTGAAACGGCGTGGTTTAACCGGCGTAAATTTGCTTCAAATCCTTGAGTCTCGCCTGGATAATGTAGTGTTTCGTTTGGGATTCACGGCAAACAGGGCACAAGCGAGATTGTTGGTAACCCATGGGCATTTCGATGTCAATGGACGACGCACGGATGTGCCTTCAATGTTAATATCACCAGGTGATGAGATTTCCGTTCGTGAAGGTTCTCGGAAAAGAACATTCTTCAAGGATCTGCCTCCTATTGCAGAAGAAAGATCAATCCCTGATTGGGTGAGTAGGGATCTGAATAACATGAATGGAACCTTAATTCGCTTGCCTGAGCGATCTGAGATTGATGGCAATCTTAACGAACAATTGATCGTTGAGTACTACTCACGATAGGTCGATTTATACTACTCTCCAAATATTTGGATGGGAGAGATTGTTTGATTATCCAAATGAGGTGAACCGTGATAGGTTTGACGAATATGGTGACGCCAAAAATTGAGCGCGAAGCAGAGGCTCGGAATTATGGCAAATTTGTAATCAGCCCGCTTGAGCGTGGGTATGGTATTACCCTGGGCAACGCCCTTCGCCGGGTTTTGCTTTCATCTTTAGAAGGCGTGGCAGTCACCTCGATCCGAATTGCTGATGTACAGCATGAGTTCAGTGAAATCCCTGGGGTACGCGAAGATGTGATTCGTGTAATGCTGCAGATTAAACAATTGCGGATGAAAATGTTTGATGTTGATACAGCTCGACTGCATCTCGAAGTAAGGGGTGCGGGTATCGTAACAGCAGCAGATATTATTGCTCCACCCGAGGTAGAGATTGTGAATCCAGATCTTTACCTGTTCACAGTGGACGAAAGCGATACCAGTCTGGAGATAGAAATGTCCGCTGAACGTGGAAGAGGGTATTCCCCTGCGGATGAGCGTGGTGGGCGTTTACCGATCGGTGAATTACCGGTTGATGCGATCTTCAGCCCGGTCCGGCGGATTAATTGGGAAGCTGGCTATGCGCGTGTAGGTCAGAGCACAAATTATGACAAACTGATGATGGAGATTTGGACAGATGGGACGATTGGTCCGGAGGAAGCGCTGAGCACCAGTTCGAAAATCATGATCGAACATCTCCGTCACCTGGCTGGTGTCAGTGAAGAATCGCTTACTGTTATCGCGCAGGAGGAAGAGGAGAGCAGCCGGTTGACCAGTGAAATGATAGAAACCCCAATTGAAAATCTTGATTTATCAGTCAGGGTATTCAATTCTCTCAAGCGTACCGGGATCACAACAGTGGGTGAAGTACTGGAATTACTTGAAAAAGGTGATGAGGCTGTGATGTCCATCCGCAACTTCGGTGAGAAGAGCCTCGATGAGCTGAGAACGAAGATGTATGATAAGGGCTACCTTGAAGATGAAGAAGAAGAGGGTGAGGAAGAGGCGGAGAGCTAAGAATGCGACATAAAATCGCTGGAAAAAAATTGAGTCGTAGTAAAGATCAAAGAAGAGCACTGCGGCGAATAATGATCAACCAATTATTTACTCATGAGCGTATTCGCACTACTCGAGCGAAAGCTCAAGCGATCCGTGGACAGGCTGAAAAGCTGATCACATTGGCGAAACGGGGTAATTCCGCCGGGGATGCTCAAATGGTACATGCTCGTCGCCTGGCAGCTGCTCGAATGGATGACCCTGAAATGGTAAAGAAATTATTTGATGATATCGCACCTCGCTTTGAAGATCGACCGGGTGGTTATACACGAATTTTGAAACTCGGTCCACGGTATGGTGATTCTGCGGAAATGGTATTAATCGAATTAATCGAAGAATAGTTTGAATATAGGTTCTTTAATCTTGTGGAAGCAATCTTCCAATTATCGCTTTCCACTTTAGGTTTATGGCACGTTACAAAGTTATACTGACCTACGACGGGACTGAGTTTCAAGGCTTTCAACGTCAGGTGGAGGTTCGTACGGTTCAAGCGTCGGTTGAATCGGCTCTGCGATCGATTGGTTGGCAAAATGCTACCATCTTCGCAGCAGGGAGAACTGACACTGGTGTACATGCCTCTGGACAGGTTATCGCTTTCGATTTGGCATGGGATCATTCGCCACGGGAATTACGTAATGCCCTTAATGCAAACCTGCCAGCGGATATCGCTGCTCGATCAGTTGAATCAGTAGATAACGATTTTCATCCCCGTTTTTGTGCAGCGGCTCGTCGGTACCGATATCGACTATTTTGTGATAAGGTGCGGCAGCCAATGCGAGAACGGTATGTTTGGAGAGTCTGGCCCCCTGTTTCGATGGACGCCCTCCAGGAATCAGCCAGGCACCTGATCGGTGAACACGATTTTGCCGCATTCGGGACCCCTCCTCAACCTGGAGGCAGCACCGTCAGAAAGATATTCGTCTCGACTTGGGCGGATGATGAGAATGAGTTTGTCTATGAAATTCTTGGAAACGCGTTCTTGTACCATATGGTGCGAAGGTTGGTAAGTTTGCAAGTAGAGATAGGTCAAGGAAAAAGAAAGGCTCAAGAAATTATTGGTTTTCTAAGTAATATGCGCAAGGAGCCTGTCCAGGGACTGGCACCAGCGCATGGATTAATACTTGAAGAAGTTGAATATCCTCCTGAAATTGGAGGAAACTAATTCGGTCTTGGAATTATTATTTTTGTCAGATCGATATTACTAATCAGCAGTGGAGAGAAACCTGTGCAAAAAACGTACGTACCAAAATCTGGCGATATCACTCACGAATGGGTATTTGTAGATGCAAATGGCCAGAATCTTGGTCGGCTGGCAACTCAAATATCAATTGTATTGCTTGGGAAGAATAAACCGACTTTTACTCCAGGAGTAGATACAGGTGACTACGTGGTTGTAGTCAATGCTGAGCGCATTACAGTCACCGGAAAAAAATTGGATGATAAATATTATTATCACCACAGTGGCTACCCTGGTGGGTTAAAACAAATCAATTTACGTGACCAGTTAGCAAAGCATCCTGATCGTGTAATCAGACGAGCTGTTTGGGGTATGCTGCCACATAATAAATTCGGACGAAAGCTAATTAAGAAATTAAGGATTTACGCTGGTCCGGATCACCCTCATTTGGCACAAGATCCCAAACCGATTGAGTTTTAAGGAGAAAATATGGCAATACAGTATTACGAAGGTGTCGGTCGTCGCAAGGCAAGCACTGCCAGAGTGCGAATTATGAGTGGTACAGGGAATTTTGTGGTAAACGGAAAAACCCTGGAAGTTTATTTTCCACGACTGGGAGATAAAGAAAACATATTGACACCTTTGGACACAACTGGCGAAAGCCTGGGGCATTTAGATGTGACTGTCTTGGTTAAAGGTGGAGGTGTCACAGGCCAATCAGATGCTGTGAAGTTAGGTTTAGCGCGGGCATTGATCAAAATGGTTCCTGATTACCAACCACCTTTGCGAAAAGCGGGCTTAATGACCCGCGATCCTCGAGAGAAGGAACGCAAAAAACCTGGATTAAAACGAGCCCGGAAAGCTCCAACCTATACAAAACGATAATTATCCTTTAAACAGAACTCAAATGCGTGAGTGTATACACGTGGTGTCTTTATCACCCACCCCACGTACCACTCTCACGCATTTTTTATTAATTTGAGTACCATATCATCAAACGAAATAGACCGATACCACTTCGGTATCATCCGTGATAAGTTGAATTCATTCTTATCTTCATCGTCTTGAGAAAATTGAGTTGATGTTGGGAGTAAATGAAGAAGGAAGAAGGTGGTTTATGAACAATCCAGGCATAACTATTGTTGGTTTAGGGCCCGGAGATCCAGGATTGCTGACCCGCGAGGCCTGGGATTTATTGGGCGAGATAAATGAAATATATCTGCGCACCCGAATGCACCCAACTGTAGCTGGTTTTCCAGATGGATTACGAGTTAATTCCTTTGATCATTTTTACGAAGAAGGAGCTTCTTTTGAAGAGGTGTATGAGAAGATTGTTGACACGGTTATATCATTAGGACAAAGGGAATCTGGCGTAGTCTACGGTGTTCCCGGGCATCCATTTGTTGCTGAAGCTACCTCTCCCGAGATCGTCCGTCGCGCAGAAGAATCTGGAATTCCATTCACTGTGATTGAGGGTCTAAGTTTCTTAGAATCATTGTTTGGTCTGCTTGGAATCGATCCTTTCCCACAAACTACATTGGTCGATGCATTGGAATTAACCATTGATCATCACCCTCCTTTTCCTCCCAATGCACCGGCTGTGATCGCTCAAATCCATTCCCCTTCGGTTGCATCGGATTTGAAAATAACCTTAATGGGAGTTTATCCAGATCAGCATCAAGTCAAACTTGTTCATGGTGCAGGTACAAAGAATGCATTTATAGAATCCATGGGGTTATATGAGATTGATCGAAACCAAAATATTGGTCTGCTTACTGCATTGTATCTACCCCCCTTGGAGAGTGGAACATCATTTGAGGTCTTTCAAGAGATTGTTGCACATTTACGTGCTCCGGATGGTTGTCCTTGGGATCGGGATCAAACACATCAATCATTACGACCATATTTATTAGAGGAAACATACGAAGTCCTTGCAGCTCTTGATTCCGCAGACCAGGATGCATTGAGGGAAGAACTGGGAGACTTGCTATTACAGGTTGTGCTCCACGCACAGATAGCCAGCGAATATGGCGAGTTTTCGATGGGAGATGTATTACTAGGTATACATGATAAATTGATCAGGCGTCATCCCCATGTTTTCGGAGATCTTGATTTAGATGACAAGCAGAAAGTTCTAGAGAATTGGGAAAAAATAAAAATCACCGAACGCGAGCAGGATGAGAATAAGGCATCTGGAGTATTGGAGGGTGTAAGCCAGGCTCTACCTGCTCTGGTTCAGGCCGAGGCGTACCAGGAGCGGGTAAACCGGGTTGGATTTGATTGGTTGAATATTCAGGGCGTGTTCGATAAGATTGAAGAAGAACTGACAGAAGTAAAAGAAGCAGTATCACCAGTAGAGCAGGAAGCTGAAATTGGCGATTTACTATTTGCCGTCGTTAACCTGGCGCGTTGGATAAAAATTGATGCAGAAAGTGCTTTGCGATCTGCTAACGTCCGCTTCCGCGAGCGTTTTGAGGATTTGGAATCAACTGTGGATGCTCAAGGACGAGAAGTTTCGAATCTCACCTTTGAGGAGTTGAACCTTCTATGGAATTCAGTCAAGGGGAAAGGGAATGGCTAACGATTTAATCTCGGGATTCAACAGGTCTTCGGAAATACGTAATTGTACCTGGACGTAAAAAGTACCAAATATTAATTCCAACCGTAAGGATAGCGCCAATAATCCCTACAGAAATCCTCACCTGATCCTCGGGGGTTAATCCTCCAGAGACCAGCAGGATCACATTTTGGAAAGTGTTCAATCCAAAGTAAATTGTCAATAGAATCAGCAAGCTCAACCTGGCAAGATCATTGCCTCGGTACGTACCCAAAGCGGCAGTAATAATCATTATGGGTAGACCTATGGACACACATAGGATAAGAATTGATATATCCTCCTGATTTGGGTTGCGTGCAATCATAATTCCCATTCTCAATGCTGGAATTACTCCTACAGAAATGCCATCCCAGATACTCAAAATTGACACGCCAATAGGTCGATCTGGTCGTTGAAGTTGATCTTCAGCATTCAATGTATTCATGCATCTTTCCGAGGAGAAATAATATCAATCCGTTTCGAATACATCTTTCTCGAGTTCCATTGCATCTTTTAACGATTGGGCACAATCCTCACTGCATGTTAAGAAAATAAGATCATAGCCACCAGTTCTCGCAGTACTTGTGCTTGAAGATACCAGGGCAAACACTGTTTTATCTTGTAGAGCTAGATTAAGCGATACGAACTCACCTTCTTTATCGCTTAGCTCAATACCATGGCTTGCTTTAGCTCCAAAACCGAACACCTCGTCCTCTTCTTTAATCACCTGATTGCACCAGGTGCATATATTCAATAATTGATCTGTCGGAGTATTTTTCTTCATGGAAATTATTCGATCTTCGAACCCAGATATTGTGTGATGGCGAATTAATTATAAAATTCGTTATAAATTAAATGGACCTTATAAGGGTTCAAATCGGGCAGTGAAATGCCTTAATAGTTCTGGCGCATACGTGATCCTTAATCCCTTAACCCTTTCTTTTTTCGCTGCTATTATTGCGAGCACATCAGCGACATAATCCAGGTGACTTTGAGTATAAACTCGACGTGGTATTGCCAATCTGACCAGCTCAAGAGCAGGATACACCATAATTCCAGTCCTGGGATCGGGATGGGCGAACATCACTGATCCAATTTCGACAGTCCGAATTCCCCCTTCCAGGTACAATTCGATCGTGAGAGCCTGGGCAGGAAATTCATGCTGGGGAATGTGCGGCAGGAAAGCAGATGCGTCGATATAAACTGCATGCCCGCCAGGAGGATTCAAGATGGGAATACCCCTCTCACGAATGACCTCAGCCAGGTAGGCAGTTTGAGATAAACGGTATTCAAGATATTCTTCCTGCAAACATTCACGCAATCCAACCGCGATCGCCTCAAGATCTCTTCCCGCAAGCCCACCATAAGTCAGGAAACCTTCCCTTAGGATCAACTCATTCCCGGCGTGTAAATAGAGCTCATCATCATTCATCGCAAAGAAACCACCAATATTGACAATTCCATCCTTCTTAGCGCTCATCGTTGCGCCATCGGCAAGGCTGAATATCTCCCTGGCAATTTCAAGGGTCGACTTATTCGCATAGCCGTCTTCTCGCAATTTGATAAAATACGCATTTTCTGCATAACGGCAGGCGTCGATGAAGAAAGGAATTTTGTTAGCTTTATAAATTCGTGAGACTGCCCGAATGTTGTCTAATGAAACTGGTTGCCCACCTCCCGCATTATTGGTTATAGTTAACATTCCGAATGGAATTTTTTCAACTCCAGTGTCTTTTATAAAATTTTTCAGCTTTTCCAGGTCCATATTTCCCTTAAATGGGTGCTGAATGTTCGGTTCATAAGCCTCGTCAATAACTAAATTGACTGGTATACCTCCCCTGGCACGTATATTGGCATCAGTCGTGTCGAAGTGCGTGTTTGATGGCACTGATTGGCCTTCATGGAGCAGGAGAGTGCAAAGAATATTTTCTGCGGCTCTGCCCTGGTGAGTTGGTACAAAGTGTTGAAAACCAAATATATCGTTGATGACTTCAGATAGACGGATAAATGAGCGAGAACCAGCATAAGATTCATCCCCTAACATGAGTGCTGACCACTGCTCTTGACTCATGGCACCGGTCCCCGAATCTGTGAGGAGATCGATGTATATGTCCGCAGCCTTCAACGCAAACAAGTTATAACCAGCGTTAATCAGAGCCGCTTTCCTTCTCTCTGAATTAATTAACTGGATAGGTTCAACCATTTTTATACGGAATGGTTCTGGGGGATGTTTCGGCATGAATGACCTCCGGAGAATTTTATTGCTAAAGTTTAGCATGCTTTATTTTATTATCCAAGGATTTTAAGAATTGGCATTTATGCGAACACCTAGACCGCTAAAGTATAATTCGTTGATGCGAAAATCAGTAATTCCAATATTTCTTGGGTTGATTTTATTGTTCGCATCAGTTTCATTATTAATCTGGGGATATTATCCGCAGCAAGAAGAGAATCTTACCCTCCAAATCCCAGGAATCGGTCAGCAAAGTCTAAATTGGACTTCCAGGATACGCACTGGAGATGTTGGGTTCTTGAGGTTAACATTGAGTTCAGCTAAACCAGAGCTTGATGGAAATGCTCTACAGGGTCATGAGTACGGGGAACTTGATCCTGTTCATCAGAAGTTACTCAAGGATCCAAACAATATTGTTGTAGAAACCCGTATTGAGCTCCCCGGAGCCAAAGTTCTTCCTGGAGCAGAGATGAGCCAACCTCTGCGTCTCGGTGAAGATCTTAAGACCATCTGGCAAATCATGCCATCAGAATCTGGTACTTTTCATGGTGAAGTCTGGTTATACCTTCATCCTATCTCTGAAAACCAAAGTGATGGATTCCGGCAACCGATTTCCATTCTGAATATTCATCTTCAGTCTATTGACCTCTTCGGAGTGACTGGGCGTCAGGCAAGGGTATCAGGGATTATTGGGATCGGGATTGTGCTCCTCCTCTGGTGGAGTATGAATGGTAATATTATCAAACGCCTATTCAGGTAGGAAGGGATGGGTTAGAACTGGTAGGTGTAAATCCTGATACTAATCAATCATAATGAGTGGAACAAACATGTTATCAATAGTCTCTTACACACTTGGACCCGTATTAACGAATACATATTTA
>JBEQLH010000002.1:0-24151 GCA_040326075.1 Anaerolineales bacterium | reverse complement strand
CAGGTCTTAAGCCTTCCAGATGATACCCGCTTGCTTTGCGGTCATGGACCAGAGTCAACAGTAGGTGCTGAGCGAAAATTTAACCCTTTCCTTCGTTAATGTCGTGAAATTAACAAAAAACCCTCTCGAAGGTGGAGAATAATTATCCCCAAACCTTCAGGAGGGTTATTATTACTCGTGATTTTACTTATTTCGCGTAGTCGACTGCTCTTGTCTCGCGAATTACAGTCACTTTTATTTGTCCTGGATATTGCATTGAATCTTCAATTTGCTTGGCGATATCCCGAGCCAAGCGGATTGAATCTAGATCATCGATATCTTCGGGCCGGACAAAAATACGTATCTCACGACCAGCCTGAAGGGCATAGCTCTGGTTGACACCTTTGAAGGAATTGGCTACTTCTTCAAGAGCACGCACTCGTTTGATATATTGTTCCAAGCTCTCTCGTCTCGCGCCTGGTCGTGCGCCAGAGATTGCATCTGCTGCCTCGACAATCACTGATTCGACAGATTCTTGTTCTACCTCATGGTGGTGGGCTGCAATAGTATTGATAACATTTTTTGGCACACCATAGCGTTTGGCAAACTCAGCGCCAATCATGGCATGTGTTCCTTCAACATTGTGGTCCATGGCTTTACCCAGGTCATGGAGTAAAGCACCAGCTTTAGAGACTTCTACGTCGGCATCCAATTCAGCCGCAATAACAGCTGCTAATTGGGATGTTTCGACCGCATGTTCGAGCTGATTTTGACCATAGGAAGTGCGAAATTTCAAGCGACCCAGGGTTTTCAAGATTTCTGGATGTAAGCCTGGTACACCAGCATCATAGGCTGCCTGATCTCCAGCTTCAGCGATTACTCGCTCAACTTCATCCCGTTCCTTCTTTACAATTTGTTCGATGTGGGCAGGGTGAATGCGCCCATCAAGCACCAATTTTGCCATCGAACGAACTGCGATCTCCCGGCGGACTGTGTCAAAGCAAGAAATTGTGATCGCCTCAGGGGTGTCATCAACGATTACATCTACCCCGGCCGCTTGTTCGAAGGCTTGGATATTACGACCGTTGCGTCCAATAATGCGACCTTTCATCTCATCGTTCGGTAAAGGGACAAATGAGGTGGTCACTTCTTGGACATGTTCGGAGGCGACGCGTTGGATGGCACTGGCGATCAATTTGCGAGCTCTGGTTTCCCCTTCCTCGCGAGCTTCCGCTTCAATTTGACGCATGATCCTGGCCATATCGGATCGGGCTTCTTTTTCCACTTCTCGCAGTAAAATCTCCCGTGCCTCATCTGTGGTCATTTGTGATATTCGCTGCAGCTCTTCTAATTCTTGAGAATACATTTTCTCCAATTCATTTGCTTGTTTATCCATAACGCTTTGGCGTTTATTCAGTGTTTGCTCGCGGTTCTCGATTCTATCTGTGCGAGAATCGAGTTCTTCTCGCCTTCTTTGCAGGCGATCATCCTCTTTGTTGAGGTCAGATCGTTTGTGGCTAATTTCAGCATCCGCTGTTTGCCTAATTTCGAGGGCTTTGTCTTTAGCTTGCAATTGAATATTCCGGGCTTCCTCATTGGCAATTTTGAGAATATTCCCAGCTTCCTCCTCGTCTTTTGCTGCCTTATTTGCATACAAAAGTTGCCTTATGAAAAAGCCAATCGCAATTCCCAATAACAGGCTGAGAATTATCATCAACAAATCGCCTAGGTTCATCTAATTCACCTTTCTCTGTATTCCAGTTTTAACCATAATTTTTATGCTTAATTAATCCAGATTGGTTCTCAGAATCACGTTCAGCCCAAATTTGGTCTACAACAGGATTAATTATTGAATATGAAAAACCACGTCGGGCAAGAAATGAGCTTAGTTTTCGTCGAAATTCTTGCCATTCAAGGTTTCGATATTTCCTGACTTGATTTTCTGCAGCTTTGAAGACTAATTCTTCATCTGCACTTGTATCGTTTAGAACTTGATTTATGATATCAGGGTGAATTCCTTTTTTATTAAGTTCAACAAGAAGCATGCGATGAGATCGAGGGCGAAATTCATTTCGGTTTTCAACCCACAATTGAGCAAACTGCTTGTCGTCAATGAGGCCGTTTCTCTCTAACCTGTTTACAACGCTTTCGATAATGTCTTCGGAAATCCCATTCTGTTTAAGGTGTTCCTTGATTTCGGAACTGGACCGCATACGGTATCCGAGAAATCTGATTGCGCGTTGGTAATTTATTTCTTGCTCATCCTCATCTTTTAATTGGACAATCTTGCTATCATCTAATTCCTGACCAATATGCAGCCAGCCTGCCACAATGCGGGAGAGTCCAAAGGCGAACTCTCCATCGAGATATACGTTCACCCGTTGTTGATTTTTCTTTTGTACTTTGAGCGCTGTTATCTTCTTTCCCATCTCAATTCATGTATATACTTGAAACTTTCCTGACTATAATCTGATAATAAAAATACCGTGATCCTGGTTTCAGGCCACGGGTGAGGGTAATCGCATTAACTAAGTTAATTGCTTTGGTGATTCAGTACTTCACAGTTAGTTGAACAAGCTACAAAATTTCAGATGAAAAATTTTCAGTTATTAATTTCTTCTCAAACAGAATCCCGGTGAAATGAATCTAGCTTAGTTAGGAGCCTGTCAAGTTCCCTAATCATCACAAATTTTGAATGCGGTGAAGTTATAAGCTTACAAAAACAATTATTCTTAGTTAATTACGTACGAAGCAAAGTTCGCTATTTCCGTGGCCGAACAAATCAATTCAAATGACTGCTTACTTAGATAAGGTTGCGATTTGCTCAACCTTCCAGGGCTGTATTCAATTTTTTATCTTGAAGAAGAGATTTATTCATCCAAGATATATTTATTATACATGATAACTATCATCGATGCGAAAATTGAAGAATCATTAATTTGATGAGTATTGATCCAATAATTCCAAGCGGAGTATAATCGGGTTTGCTATTTTATATAATGGGCGATGTCCGTAGAACAGATGATTAATAGTTTGGAGGTTATGAATGAGCAGTTTGAGGGATGATGCATTAGATTATCACCGCATTGGTGGCAAGCCTGGGAAGATTTCCATATCACCAACCAAGCCCCTTGCCACTCAACGCGATCTATCCTTGGCGTATTCACCGGGAGTTGCTTACCCAGTTATTGAAATCGAGAAGGATCCCGAGCTGGCATACGAATTCACGTCGAAAGGTAATTTAGTCGCGGTCATATCGAATGGTACGGCGATATTAGGGTTGGGTGACCGGGGAGCATTAGCTTCCAAACCAGTGATGGAAGGCAAAGGCGTATTATTCAAAGTTTTTTCTGACATCGATGTTTTTGATATTGAGGTAAATGCAACTGATCCGGATGAAATTATCAGAGTCGTTGCAGCAATCTCGCCCACATTTGGTGGCATAAACCTGGAAGATATTAAGGCTCCTGAGTGTTTTTACATCGAAGAAACCCTCAAGGGTATGTTGGATATCCCAGTTTTTCATGATGATCAACACGGAACTGCGATCATTGCCAGCGCAGGATTGCTTAACAGCCTAGAACTTGTTGGAAAACGGATCGACGAGATAAAGATGGCAATATCGGGAGCAGGAGCTTCGGCTATCTCTTGTGCCGAATTAGCAGTAAGGTTAGGGGTGAAGCGTGAAAACATTTTCCTTGTTGATAGCCGAGGTGTGATCTCTAAAGACCGGATTGCCGGATTGAATAAATACAAGCAGCGATTTGCTCATGATACGGATGCGCGTACACTGGCAGATGCAGTCCGTGATGCAGACGTATTCTATGGCCTCTCTGTCGCAGACGTGCTAACTCAGGATATGGTGAAAACCATGGCAGAACTACCGATCATATTTGCAATGGCAAATCCAGATCCGGAGATTAAGTATGAACTTGCCAAGGAGGTACGTCCGGAAGCTATTGTTGCAACCGGAAGGTCGGATTTTCCAAACCAGGTAAATAACGTCCTTGGTTTTCCTTTCATCTTCCGGGGAGCTTTAGATGTCCGAGCAAGGGCGATAAATGAGGAGATGAAAATTGCAGCAGCTTATGCCCTTGCTGAATTAACCAAGGAGGACGTTCCAGACAGTGTATTACGAGCATATGGGGTAGAGAGCCTGAAATTCAGCCCTGAATACATAATACCCAAACCGCTAGACCCAAGGGTAATGTTGTGGGAGTCACCTGCGGTTGCAGAGGCAGCAATGGATACCGGTGTCGCTCGAATCCAGGTGGATCTGGACGAATATCGCCAGCAATTGACTTTCCGCCAGGGTATGGGACAGCAGATCCGGTACTACATCATGAATAAAGCAAAATCTGCACCGACAAAGAAAAGGGTAGTGTTCGCGGAGGGAGAGGAAACCAAAATCATCCGCGCGGCTGCTCAAATTAAGGACGAAGGAATTGCTTTACCAATCCTGCTCGGCAGACCTGAGGTTATCAGGGAAAAGATTAAGACTCTGGGCTTGGAATGCGACCCAGAGATTGTGCTGCCAGAAGATTTCGAGAAAATCGAACAATACGCGGATGCCTTTTATAAACTTCGCCAGAGGAAAGGTGTTGTATCTACCGATGCGGTAAAAACAGTCTGTCGGAGAAATGTTTTTGGACCAATGATGGTAAAGATGGGCGACGCGGATGCATTCGTTTCCGGTCTTACCTATGATTATCCAGAGGTTATTCGACCAGCATTACAAATCCACCACACTCATCCCGACGCTAACAGAGTAGCTGGTGCATATATAATGATCGTGGACAGCAAAGTTTTCTTATTCACTGATGCGACTGTCAACATTGATCCGTCTGCGCAAGATTTAGCCGATATTGCCTGCCTGGCAGCTGAATATGCTCGCCAATTGGGAATCGAACCGCGTGTAGCGCTGTTATCTTTCTCAAACTTCGGAAGTACTCCCCATCCTTTATCGGAAAAGGTACGCAAAGCCATTGAAATTATTCGAGATCGATGTCCAGACTTCGCAGTTGATGGTGAGATGCAAGCGGATACCGCTGTGGTCCCAGAGCTCATTGATGAGCGATACCCATTCAGCCAGGTCAAGGATGCCAATGTACTCGTGTTCCCATCATTGGAAGCTGCCAACATCGCATACAAATTGCTGGCTCGATTAGGAAATGCCCAGGCGATCGGTCCCATTCTGCTCGGTGTGGGTGCACCGGTTCATGTCTTACAAACTGGTGATGAAGTGCGAGATATCGTCAATATGGCAGCCGTAGCAGTTATGGATGCTATTCACCGGGAATCTGGTTCACCAGAAAGATAACCCGACCGATTACCATCTCCCTTAGATTCATTCTTTGGGAGATGTTTTTTTAACAAATGATGGAAAAAGTTTTGAGAAATGTGTTTTAGCTGCAGCTTGCAAAACTGTTAATTTGAATAGAGTGGGGAATTCGGAGAATAATACTTGCATTTAATCCTTTTTTAGTATATACTGTGTGTAATTGTGGGAGAAAGTGGATCGAAGTGGAGGGCCGGGTTATCCGGCCTTCATACGTTAAAGGCATAATAGAACAAATGTTTCTGGGTCGGTATTACCACACTGTTGATGGAAAAGGTCGCTTAACCATCCCTGCGCGCTACCGGGAGCTGCTTGCAGCGGAGGGTGCATACCTTACCCAGGGTTTCGATCAAAATTTAAACGTATATCCACAACCGATCTTCGAACGTATCTCGCAAAGGGTTAATCGTTTGAGTATGACAGATCCGAGCGCCCGTTTGCTCAGACGTTTGATGTTCTCCAATGCAGAAATGGTTGTCTTAGACAAGCCCGGAAGAATCCTCATTCCACAATTCTTACGTGAAGAATTAAATCTGGACAGCGAGGCAGTTATCGTTGGGATGGGGGATTACTTCGAAATTTGGTCTCCTGACCAGTGGGATGGGCAAACAACAATAATGGAGGAGAGCGAGCCCATAGCGATGCGCTTTATGGATTTGGATCTCTCGACCGGTGAGTGACGATGGATTTGAAGCCGGCATTTCAAGCAAATGTACCTGCCGATGAAGAAGCCTGCGCCTCACCTACCAGTTCTTTACAATGAAATTATACACTTGTTACAGCCTCATCGCGCAGGACGATATATCGATGGTACCGTGGGGGCTGGAGGCCATGCTTGGGGAATACTAAAGGCAAGCGATCCAGATGGCCTTCTGTTGGGATTTGATGTTGACGCCCAGGCATTACAGCTCACCCGAACACGTCTGGAACCTTATAGCAAGCGAGTGACACTTGTTCAATCATCATTCAAAAATCTGAGCGAACAGCTCACTGCACAGGGGTGGCACAAAGTGGATGGTATTTTGCTCGACTTGGGAATTTCTTCAATGCAGTTGGATACCCCAGAAAGAGGATTTTCCTTCCGGAAGGATGCCTTCCTGGATATGCGTTTTGATCTGCAGAATCCACTGCTGGCAGTCGACCTGGTAAACAACTTGCCGGAGAAAGAACTTGCAGATCTTTTGTACACCTATGGTGAGGAGAGGCGTTCACGGCAGGTAGCCCGTGCGATTGTTCGTGCCAGACCAGTTGAAACAACTCTACAGTTAGCAAGTGTTGTTGGTGGAGCTACCAGGAGCGGAAAACCTGGGATGCATCCAGCCACAAGAACATTCCAGGCGCTGAGAATTGCGGTGAACCAGGAATTGGATACCTTGAAAGATGTATTGCCTCAAGCCATTAATTCACTTCTTCCTGGTGGAAGGCTGGCCGTGATCTCGTACCACTCACTGGAAGATAGGATCGTAAAGCATTATTTTCGCACAGAAAGCAAGGATTGTATTTGCCCACCAAAGCAGCCCGTCTGTGATTGTGGACATTTAGCAAGTTTAAAAATTGTAACCAAACGACCAGTAAGGCCCGAATCTGGTGAGATTGAACAGAATCCAAGAGCCCGAAGTGCCCGATTACGTGTAGCAGAGAAGATTTCAACTTAATAATTTTGGCATTACTCTTGCAAGATATTTTTACAGGTAAGTTGCTCAGAAGGCAGGTGTTATCACCTTCAAAAAAAAGAGCCACAAGAGTAAATTATGTATAAGGTACAAAGTATTACCCAAGCTTATTCCCAAGCTCCCTGGCGAAAGCAATTACAGTGGATCGGTTTATTCATGCTGGCTCTGATACTTGCTGCTATGGTTGCTGGAATTTATTTAAGTGTGAGCGCCCAGGCATCTACTGCGGGCCGAGAAATCCAGATCATGTATGGTGAGATGGAGGAAATCAGACGTAACATTGAGGATTCCGAATCTCAGCTGGCAATATTGAACTCAAACGCGGTCATGGAAAAGAGAGCCGAGGAATTAAATTTCTATCCAGTTGAGTCAGCGGAAATATTCTATATTCTTGTGCCCGGTTATATTGATCCTGGACAAGTCAGCCTGGCAAAACCACCGGGAGTCACAATTCCGAAGACCGCGACAATTTCTCCTGAATATACCGAGTCATTAATGGAATGGTTATCAGAAAGGGTTTTCAACCCCGCCTCTTCTCTCGTCCAGGAGGTTGAACCATGAAGACTGCAGGTTCCTGGCGATTTACTACCCTGGGTATCTTAATCACAGCTATGGCTGTTTTTATCGTTATACAGATGTTGCGAATTCAAATCAGTCCACAAGCAGATGCTTTGCGAGATAAAGGTGAGCTTTATTCTGGAACATGGCGGACCCTCACTCCAGCCAGAGGACAAATTTATGACCGGTGGGGGCATTTATTGGCTGGAAATAATACCGTCTATGAAGTTGGAGTAATTCTAAGTGAGGTTGAAAATCCATCAACGATCGCCCTGGCGATGAATGCCGTTGTCGATTCTGATTATGATGAAGTTCTTGCTGCGACCAGTACTGAAGCTTCTTCCGAAGCTGTTTATGCGACCCTGGCCAGATTTGTAACAGAGGAGCAAAAGCTGCGCCTGGAGCAGCTTGCTAAAGAAATGGCAACAGCTTATGGAAACCGCAAGGATAAAAACCGTCCCAGCCTGGCAGGACTTACATATGATCCTCGGCTGCGACGAAGTTATCCAGAAAAGGACCTTGCCTCGAATATCCTCGGATTTGTAAATTGGGAAGGAGAGGGATTTTTTGGTGTAGAGGAAAGGTTTAATATTGAATTAGCAGGAAATCCACAGAGGGTTTGGGTTCCTTTTGATCCCAACCGGGTCGAAGAACTCCCCGATAATCCCGAAGGAACCAGCTTAATCCTGACCATCGACCGTACTATCCAGGCAGAGTTAGAAGAAATTGTCGAGTCCACAATCAAAGATACTGGATCAGAATCTACGACTATCCTGGTAATGAACCCTAAGACAGGTGACATATTAGGTGCCGCGACTTCCCCGCGCCTGGATCTTAATGAGTTCTGGCGATACGACGAGATATTTGAGGATTCAACGCCCTTTAATCGAGCAGTAAGTGAGACTTATGAGCCGGGTTCAGTCTACAAAGTGCTCACTATGGCCGCTGCAATAGACGGTGGTGCGGTTAAACCGAAGACATCTTTCCTGGATACTGGCTCAATAGAGGTTGGTGGAACAATTATCCGCAACTGGAATAGTGGAGCCTGGGGACCCCAGGATATGCTTGGATGTATGCAGCATTCACTCAACGTATGTTTAGCCTGGGTTGCAACCGAATTAGGCGCCAACAAGTTCTACCAATATATGCAAGATTTTGGAATTGGACATATCACCGGGGTGGATTTGGCTGGTGAGAGCCCGGGCCACCTAAAGCTGCCCGGAGATGGTGATTGGTACGAAGCAGATTTGGGTACCAATGCATTCGGTCAGGGTGTGGCAGTCACTCCGATCCAGATGGTCATGGCTGTCTCAGCCCTTGCCAATGAAGGTCAGATGGTCTTTCCCCGGATTGTGTTATCAATGATTGATAATGGCAAACAATACAATACCTCACCCCGAAGTTCAGGGAGCCCAATTTCCCCTGAGACAGCCCAAAAAATAAGTAAAATGTTGGCCACTTCACTCGAGGTAGAGTCGTCAGATGCACTTGTTGAAGGTTATAGTATTGCAGGAAAAACAGGTACAGCAGAGATTCCGACCCCATATGGTTACACCAGCAGTCAAACCAACGCATCATTTGTTGGTTGGGGCCCAGTCGATGATCCAAGATTTTTGGTTTATGTATGGTTAGAAAAACCATCCACCTCTCCCTGGGGATCAGTCGTTGCATCGCCAGTTTTTCGCCAGGTTGTTGAAAGATTGGTCGTACTGATGAATATTCCAACGGATGAGATTCGGCATCAACTAGTCGAAGGTCAATAGCGATTCTCAGAAGACCATTGATTGAATAAATCGATGAGGATTAATTTTATTGAGGAAGTCTGGTTATTGAATGCTTACTTTGAGCCAAGTAATTGAAGCGCTAACCGGGGTGCACCCGCAAGGAGTCGATCGAGAAATCCATGGCGCGGCGATTGACTCTCGCAAAGTGACACCTGAGTCTTTATTTATTGCGCTGCCTGGTGAAAGCGAAGATGGACATGAATACGTTCATGAGGCTTTCGCCCAAGGAGCAAATTTTGCGTTAATCAACCAGGATTTATCCTCAGAATTTGAGCAATATGACTTACGCCAGGGTTGGTTACCAGAGCAGCGATTCGAGACCAGTACTGAGCCAATCTGCCTGCTGGTAGAGGACAGCCTGGAGGCAATGCAGCAAATTGCCCGGTTTTGGCGGAGGAAGCTTAATCCGCGCGTGATTGGGATCACGGGCAGTGTCGGTAAATCAACTACCAAGGAATTGGTGGCTGAAGTGCTCAGCCAGCGTTATAAGACTCTAAAAAGTCCAGGAAATTTGAACAACGAGATAGGTTTACCGCTCACTTTGCTGAAACTGACTGAACAACACGAACGAGCAGTTCTGGAGATGGGATTTTACGTTCCGGGAGAAATTGATTTTCTTTGTGAGATTGCCTTGGCACAGGTGGGTGTTGTGACCAATATAGGAACAGTGCACGCTGAGAGAGCAGGATCAATTGAGGAAATTATAAAAGGAAAAACGGAACTCGTGCAGGCATTACCTGCTGACCCCGAGGGATTGGCGATTCTCAATTATGATGATCCGAATGTAAAGGATATGGCAGAACACACCGAAGCGAGGGTGTTCTATTATGGAACGAGCCCAGCAGCGGATTTATGGGCAGATAATATTGAAGGCTTGGGTCTTGAAGGGATCCGTTTCCGGCTGCATTATCGACATGAGACACTCCACCTGAGAGTACCATTGATCGGCCGCCATTCTGTCCACACAGCATTAAGAGCAGCTGCGGTTGGTTTAACAGATGGATTGTCCTGGCAAGAGATTGTGAACGGGCTTCAGACAGGTGGCAACCAATTACGTTTAGTCGCAGTTCGTGCAAAAAGTGGTGCATTGATCCTGGATGATACTTACAATGCCTCACCAGAATCAACTTTGGCGGCACTCAATTTACTTGATGACTTGAAAGGCCATAAATTGGCAGTTTTGGGAGACATGCTTGAGCTCGGTCAATATGAAAAACAAGGACATGAAATGGTTGGTGTGCGCAGCGCAGAAGTTGCAAATGAACTGGTTACGGTAGGTGAGAAGGCGAAGATAATTGCCTCCTCGGCTGCGAAGGCTGGCTTACCGAGTACATCAATCCAGGAGTTTGAGACCTCTCAAGAAGCTGTAGATTATTTAGTCGACTATCTCACACCGCAGCATACCGTTCTTATCAAAGGATCACGCGGATTGCAAATGGAAATTATTGTCAATGCATTGGAGTCTGGCGAATGAGACAGATTTCCCTTGCCATTGGTCTTGCTGGTGTAAGTTTCCTGTTGGCAGTCATTTGGGGGCCGCCGCTGCTGCGTGTTTTACGGCACTTCAATCTCGGAGAAACTATCCGAGTCGAGGGACCCGAAAGGCACTATACCAAGCTGGGCACTCCGACCATGGGCGGAGTAATGATTGTCGTTCCCGTGATCCTAGTGACAGTGTTGATGAATGCAGCCACATTAATTGGATTTACAGTACTGGGACGTTCAGTGTTATTACCTTTGGGAGTGTTGGTCATTTTCTCGATACTTGGCGTGATCGATGATTGGGAAGGGATCCGGGGTGCCCGGCGCGGGTTGGGAATGCGAGCTCGCACTAAATTAGCTATTCAAATCCTGTTTGCTTTCATTGTCACTATTGGTTTAGTTTATTTCTTGAAAGTACCACAGCTGTACCTCCCAGGAATAAAAAAATCAGTCGATCTCGGTATTTGGTACATCCCAATTGCCATGATCCTGATTGTTGGATATTCAAACGCCATGAACCTTACAGATGGCCTGGATGGGCTGGCTGGTCTGATCGCAGCCACAGCCTTTATTACTTATGGAGGCATTGCTTTATTTCAAGGGCAAATCTACTTAGCCAGGTTCTGCTTCACCTTGGCAGGAGCAACTTTCGGTTTCTTATGGTTCAATGTCCATCCGGCAGATTTGTTCATGGGAGATACCGGGTCTCTGGCTCTCGGGGCTACATTAGCCGTTGTTGCTCTAATGACAGGTCATTGGATCCTATTACCTGTGATTGCCATAATTCCTACCAGTGTGACTTTAAGTGTAATTCTCCAGGTTGGTTTCTATAAGATCTCTGGCGGCAGACGCATTTTCAAGATGACTCCCCTCCACCATCATTTTGAACTCAGCGGTTGGAGCGAAACACAAGTAGTTCAACGATTTTGGTTGATTGGTTTATTGTTTGCCATGATCGGTATGGCATTGGCGATCACTTGATTTTCTATCTCAAACCCCGTCGATATGTCGAAGAGTACAGATGCTTGCGATAAGTGCTAAAGAAGTAATGGGACAAATGTCTGATTGGAAAGATAAAAGGGTAATTGTGATCGGAGCTGCCCGTCAGGGGATTGCATTATCACGCTACCTGGTTCGACATGGAGCACAGGTAGTCTTGAATGATCGCTTGCCTATGGAACAACTCAGTTCGGCGCGCGAGGCCTTGCAGGGAGAGTCTGTCGAATGGGTGACGGGTGGACACCCTTCCCAGATGTTAGCTGGCGCGGATTTAGTATGTATCTCCGGTGGTGTTCCATTTGATCTGCCGATTATTCGCGAGGCTCAAATCCGTGGGATAACGATCTCAAATGACTCGCAAATCTTTTTAGAAGCGAGTCCATGTCGCGTGATTGGGATTACTGGCTCAGCTGGAAAGACAACAACGACAACGTTGGTTGGTTTGATGGCGCAGGCAGCTGTTGATGAACTCAGCAGCAGGTCTGCCAGATTGAACACAGATGAGATTCGGGATGCGAATGGGTCACATGGATTAACGCCTGAATCACAAGTCTGGGTAGGCGGCAATATTGGGACACCTTTACTCTCTGTTGTCGGTGATATGGAAACCCATGATCTGGCAGTGATGGAGCTATCGAGCTTTCAATTAGAGGTGATGGTTCGTTCACCAGAGATAGCTGCAATTTTAAATATCACCCCAAATCACCTAGACCGGCATTTGACCATGCAGGCGTACCAGGCTGCAAAAGCGAGAATATTAGAATTCCAGTCCTCACAGAGTGCTGCGATTCTCAACATGGACGATCCAATAGCGCGGAGTATGACAGCTGAAGTTAATGGTCGCTTGGTTTCATTTGGGACACAGCGCACACCTGAACATCAAGATGGCGTTTATTTGAGTCCAGATAGAAATTCAATTCTGATCAAATCTCCAATGTTGGCTGCTGATGAGGAATTAACAATCATGCGCCGCGATCAGATCCCTCTCCGGGGAGATCACAATCTGCTCAATGTCCTTGGAGCTTGTGCAATCGCGTTGGCAGCTGGACTCACGCGGACCGCCATGGCAGCGGGTGTGAATGAGTTTAGCGGCATTCCTCACCGCCTAGAGCTTATCCGCGCCTGGGGTGGTGGAGAGTGGTACAACGATTCGATCGCAACAGCACCTGAGCGTTCAGTCGCAGCAGTGAAGTCTTTTTCAGAACCTTTGATTTTACTTGCCGGTGGTCGGGATAAAAACTTGCCCTGGGATACTTTTGCATCAATCGTATCCCAACGAGTCAAACACGTAATCCTGTTTGGCGAAGCTGCTGAGTTAATTTCGCAGGCGTTGGCCAAATATCAAGGAGAAATGGAAACTTCCGTGACGCTATGCTCGAGTTTGAAGGAGGCGGTTCAGGCAGCAGCTTTGAAAGTAAAACCAGGTGATGTTGTCTTGCTTTCACCTGGAGGCACAAGTTTTGATGAATTTCACGATTTTGAAGATCGTGGGGAGGTATATAAACGATGGGTGATGGAGCTCCAATGAGTGTCAGTCGAGAAATGCCCAATACCAGGAAAAGAGCTCGACCAGCCTGGCGCTCAATACATTTGGGCTTTGATATTTGGTTATTATTAGCAGTATTTACCCTGTTAATTTTTGGTTTACTGATGGTTTACTCTGCCAGCACGGATTATTCGCTGGTCGTGCTGGGTGAAGATCCGAGCTATATGTTCAGGCGCCAATTATTATTTGCGGCTGCCGGGTTAGGTTTGGCAGCTTTTCTGACATGGTTGGATTACCATACCTACAAGAAACTGGCAGTACCAATCATTTTGGTGACCATCGTCGGTTTGGCAAGCGTATTGGTGGTGAATGAGGTCATTAATAATGCCGCGCGAACGATATTTCAGGGCTCTGGACAACCTTCAGAAGCTGCTAAACTGGCAGTTGTAATCTATCTGGCAGTCTGGTTATTTGCCCGCCGGGAGCAACTAAGCAGGGTAAGTTTTGGGTTACTACCACTCAGCGTGATATTAGGAGTCCTTGGCGGTTTGATCCTGCTTCAACCCGACCTCAGTGCCACAGCAACGATATTTATCATCGGTGGCATTATGTTCTTCCTGGCGGGTGGGGATTTGAGACAAATCGTCGTTTTCCTGGTGGTTGGCATCATTGTTGGTTGGCTTGTATTCCGATTTCATCCAACCGGCAGCCAAAGATTATCAGAATATTTGATCAGCATCCGAGATTTCACACAAGCGCCTTTACACCTTTCGCGTTCGTTAGAAGCATTGGTAAAGGGAGGTTGGTTTGGAGTTGGTATTGGGCGTGCAGACACAAAGTTAACGGGTCTGCCGGTACCGCCTACTGACAGTATTTTTGCAGTTATTGGGGAAGAAGTAGGGATTCTGGGTGCAACGATTGTTGTCTTCCTGAACCTCATTCTATTATGGAGAGGGTTGAAGATTTCACATAATGCCCCAGATGGTTTGGGAAGATTATTAGCTGCGGGGCTCTGTATTTGGTTGGCATTGGAAGCATTTATCAATATGGCAGTGATTGTCGGATTGGTCCCCTTTGCCGGGAATGCCTTACCTTTTATCAGCTACGGCGGTTCAAATCTGTTGGTTTCACTGGCGGCAATCGGGATTTTGTTGAATATTTCCCGGGTCTCATCACGCAGCCAGGAAAAGGAAGAGAGGGCTCTCGATGCGGTTATTGATTTGCGCCGGCGGGACAGGCGGTGGGGTGTATCCAGCTCTCGCCGTGCTAAAGGCGCTTCAGGACGATGAGCAAAGCAGATGGTCAACATCACCAGATTCTCCTAATTTGGAGCTGCTGTGGATCGGAGGAGAAGGTGGTATTGAGGTCGACTTATTAATCCGGGAGAAAATACCATTTAAGACTATCCCAGCAGCTGGTCTTCATGGTGTTGGATTGAGAGAATTACCGGGCAATCTATGGCAGATATTCAAAGGTTTTTTTGCAGCAAGAAAGATGATCAAGGAATTTCATCCGCAGGTAATGCTCTTCACCGGTGGATATCTAGCTGTTCCAGTAGCATTAGCTGGTCGTGCGATCAGCTCAAGGTTTAGACCGAGGACGTTATTGTATGTTCCAGATATCGAACCAGGTTTGGCTTTACGAACGATTGCACGATTATCTGATCAGATCGCTCTGACAGTTGAGGAATCAATGAATTATTTTACATCTCCATCAAAATTGAGAGTGACAGGATATCCAACGCGACCAGATTTGAACATATTTGGTGAAGAAGAAGCACGGCGAGTATTTCGATTGGTATCAAATATACCCACCTTGCTTGTTTTTGGGGGAAGTAAAGGTGCTCGTTCGATCAATCATGCTCTAATGGATATTCTCCCAGAGCTGTTGGTCGATTACCAGGTAATTCACATCGGTGGACATCTGGATTGGTCAGAAATCGAGGCAGCAAAAACAAGACTTCCAAGTGAGCTGGCATCTCGTTACCGGGCATATCCATATCTGCACGAAGAGATGGGAGCGGCTTTGCGGGTTTCTGATCTGGTGGTTTCAAGAGCTGGCGCTTCTGTATTAGGTGAATTTCCAATGTTTGGATTACCAGCGATCCTGGTCCCGTATCCATATGCCTGGCGTTATCAAGAGGTCAATGCGCGATTCCTCGAACGGCGAGGTGCAGCTGTGGTTCTGCAAGATAATGAACTTTCCACACATCTGAAAAACGCGGTTCAAGATCTAATGATCGACCGTAAAAGGAGAGCAAGCATGCGGCAAGCAATGTTATCTATGGCTGCTCCAAACGCTGCAGAATCCATCGCGGACCTTTTGCACGGGTTGGTCTCGGTACCTAACCCGGGAAGGATTTAATCCATGGTTAGTCTGACTGTCCTATTCTGGCTTTTCGTCGTCCTCTTTGCAATCATCGGGGCGATGCGCGGTTGGGCTAAGGAGATATTGGTCACATTCAGTGTGTTAATAGCAATTTTTATAATTGTATTGATGGAGACATATCTTCCTTTATTATCACCTGATTCCGATATAGGCCAAGCGTCGCGCTTTTGGATTCAAACCGGAGTTATTGGGCTACTTGTGTTTTTTGGATACCAAACACCAAACCTGACGGCATTGGCTGGACCTCGATTTGCCAGGGATCGTGTCCAAGATATTCTCCTGGGATTGATACTGGGTGCAGTTAACGGCTATTTAATTGTAGGCTCAATCTGGTATTACATGGCAGCGGCAGGATATCCATTTCAACCATACTTTATCCCGCCAGATCCAAATACGGCCATGGGCGCGGCAGCTTTGGATCTGCTCGATAAAATGCCGCCTGTCTTTCTAGTACCCCCCTGGATTTATTTTGCTGTTGCAATAGCTTTCTTATTCGTTGTGGTGGTGTTTATCTAATGACACACGTTCATCTGATCGGAATCGGCGGAAGTGGTTTATCAGCGATTGCCCGTTTGTTGATCGAACGGGGATATTCCGTCAGTGGTTCAGATCAAGAATTATCTCCTTTGGCGCAAGAGGTGCAGGCATTGGGTGCAAAGGTCAGCCTTGGACACCGGCAGGAGCAGGTTCTTGGAGCCGATCTGGTCATCCGTTCATCCGCGATCTCTGATGCCAATGTTGAGGTTCGAGCAGCATTGGATGCAGGCATTCCTGTCTATAAGCGATCCGAATATCTTGGTAAATTGACCGAGGATAGCACTGTAATTGCAGTTGCTGGAACGCATGGTAAAACGACCACCACGGCGATGATTAGCTGGATGCTGACATACCTGGATCAGGACCCTTCTTATATTATTGGAGGTGTTTCAAATAACTTGGGAAATAATGCTCATGCTGGTCAGGGGAGCCTGTTTGTGATCGAGGCTGACGAATACGATCGCATGTTCTTGGGACTTCATCCGGAAATTGCCATTGTTACAAATGTTGAACACGATCATCCTGATTGTTTTCCCACTCCTGACGATTTCTTCCAGGCATTTGTTGCCTTTGTGGAGGGATTACCTGAAAATGGATTACTGCTGGTTTGCGGTGATGACCCTGGGGCTGTCAAGCTGCTTGATTTTGCAAAAGCAAATCACGTTAAGTCTTTCTCCTATGGATTGAATGAGTCAGGTGAAAGTATTCCTCCGGATTACAGTAGTAGGAACTTAGCTATGGATCCCCAGGGTAATTATTATTTTGAGGCATATTTTAAGGGGACCCGCCTCGCTCAAGTAGCTCTGGGAGTTCCAGGTCTCCATAATGCTCAAAATGCTTTGGCTGCCTTTACAGTCGCACATCATTTGAACATGCCGATCGCGAAAACAGCTCAGGCACTTAAGGAATACTCAGGCACCGGCAGACGATTTGAGGTGCGAAGTGAGGTCTCGGGGATTGCTGTGATCGATGATTATGCTCATCATCCAACAGAAATCCGGGCGACACTGGCGGCAGCCAGAAATCGTTATCCTGATCGTCAAATATGGGCTGTATGGCAGCCACACACTTATTCACGGACGCTAACCCTTCAAGAGGAGTATTTAACGGTCTTCAACGAAGCGGATCATGTCCTGGTCACCGAAGTCTACGCTTCGAGAGAGCCTTTCAACGCTGATTATTCCGCAATACAGGTTGTGCAAGCGATGGAACACCGGGATGCTCGTTTTCTGGCGAGTAACAGCCAGGTTACAGATTTCTTGGTAACGAATCTCCAAAGTGGAGATGTATTAATTGTTTTATCTGCAGGAGATGCGATCCAGATCAGTCAAGATGTTGTAGATTCACTATCTCGAAATGGGAATGCTGAAGATGTCTGATCCTAATAAGCAATTTATTTCAAAGAAGAAATCCAAAGGAACCGGGAATAATGATCCAGGATTACGACCAGCGGTCATCAGTTTAAGTTCCCGTGACAGGGCGCTTGAAAATTCTGGAATCTCCCGCGAGGATATCCGAAAGTTAATTGCCTACTTGGAGACATTGTGATAATTGCTGAAGCCCATCAATTGGGCTCAATTGACCAAGAGAATAATATGACATATCCATTTGATGAGAGCTTACTAAAGGAGAGATTTGGCGAGCAATTCAGCACCAATGTGTCTCTTGCCCGCTTTACCTCGGCTCGGATTGGTGGACCAGCGGATGGTTTCCTTATTGCGGAATCAGTTGAAGACCTGGTTGATATGTTGAATTATCTCTGGGTCCAGGACATACCATTTCTTGTTCTGGGTGGTGGTTCGAACGTGCTTGTGAGTGATGCGGGTCTTCGAGGTGTTGTTTTGTTAAACAAGGCCCGACAGGTAGAGTTTGATGATGACATTGATCCGCCGACTGTTTGGGCGGCATCTGGAACCAACCTGGGAGTTGTTTCCCGGCAAGCTGCCGCTCATGGGTTGACAGGTTTAGAGTGGGCAGCTGGTATTCCTGGATCGATAGGTGGTGCTGTTGTTGGCAATGCCGGTGCTCACGATGGAGATATCGCTGGAAATTTAATCCTGGCAGAAATCTTGCATCGTGAAATTGAGGATAAAAAGCCCAATAATGGGAATTCGCCGCAAATGGTCATTCATCGCGAGGAATGGTCGGTGAAGCGGTTCGAGTTCAGCTATCGTTCCAGTGTGATCAAACAAGGTGGAACTGGGAGGAGGCATCCAAATGGGCCAGACTTTACGGGGCGGTCGGTAATCTATCAACCGGAAATTATTGTTTTGGCAGTCTTGCTCCGCCTTGCTCGAAGTAGTGAAGAGGCTGTTGAAGCGCGAATTGAAGAACTGACAGCTAATCGCCGTCGAAGTCAGCCACCAGGAGCGAGTATGGGATCGATGTTTAAAAACCCATCCGGCGATCATGCTGGGAGATTGATTGAAGCAGCGGGATTAAAAGGAACTCGCGTTGGCGACGCGGCAATTAGTTCACTGCATGCAAATTTCTTCATAAATTACGGGAATGCATCTGCTGCCGATGTCTGGGATTTGATCAGCCTCGCGCGCAGTGTAGTGGCAAATAAATTCGGTACGAACCTGGAATTGGAAATTGAATTGATTGGATCATGGGAAATCGGGCAAAATCAGTGAGTGATCAGAGACTGAAGGTCGGAGTGTTATTCGGAGGTCGATCAGGCGAACATGAAATTTCGCTTCTCTCCGCGCGCGCTATCCTGTCGGCTATGGATCCTGAAATATATGATGTGAGCCAGATAGGCATAACGCATGATGGGTCATGGCTAATTGGTGAAAATATATTGGATAGATTTACCCTGGGCAAGAATTTCAGTGAATTGATTCCAGCAACGATTTTTGCAGATCCATCTCGTCAGGGTCTTTATGTTATCCAAAACACAAGCCAGGGAGAAATAATAGACCAATTATCAAATCTTGACGTAGTCTTCCCAATTTTACATGGCACTTTTGGTGAGGATGGAACAATTCAGGGGTTATTCGAACTTGCTGAAATTGCATACGTTGGAGCAGGTGTCCTTGGGTCATCGGTAGGCATGGATAAAGGTGTTTTTCGAGATATTATGCGGGCTAACAATATTCCACAGGTGGATACTCTCGTTATTCTTCGAGATGAAATCGATCGCTCACTTGAGGAGGTAATTGAACAGGCTGAATCATTAGCATCATACCCATTATTTACGAAACCCGCCAATCTTGGTTCATCTGTCGGAATCACCAAGTGTCAGAACCGGTCTGATCTGATGGAGGGATTGATGGATGCAGCCAGGTATGACCGACGGATCCTGATAGAGAAGGGTATCCCAGCCAGAGAAATTGAGGTCAGTGTGCTCGGAAACGATGAACCAATTGCATCAGTACCGGGTGAAGTGGTGCCATCCGCTGATTTTTATTCATACGAGGCAAAATATATCGATGATCGCTCGGATTTATTGATCCCCGCCCCAATCCCCTTTGAAATTTCACAACAAGTCCGAGAAATTGCAATACGCGCATACCAGGCAGTCGATTGTGCCGGAATGGCCAGAGTTGATTTCCTGCTGGATAAAGATACTGGTGAAGTGTTTCTAAATGAAATCAATACTATTCCAGGTTTTACAAAAATCAGTATGTATCCGAAGCTCTGGGAAGCGAGTGGATTATCTTTTGAAGAATTGGTTAATCGGTTAATCGAATTAGCTTTGGAACGGAGAGCTGATCGAGACCGGACTGAATGGCGGTATCAAAGGTGAATTCTTAATGGCAGTAAAAGATCAACCAACTCGGGCAAATATGCTGCGTGAGAAGCGAGACAAGAGACCTCGAAAGAGTTCTCCAAAATCTCAGCGTTCCTCTCAGAAAGCTTCCAAAGGGACAATGCCACCAATATTAGTGCGAGGCGGCATGGCTGCGGCAGCTGCGCATAGCCGGAAGAAGAGAAAAAACACCCGGCGACGCTATGATATCGCAATCAATAACCAGGGCGCTGAGATGCGATTACCTTCAGTTCCATCTTTTGGAATAGGTTGGCGACTGCTTTCTGGACTGCTCGTTATTAGTCTTGGTTTCATTGTGTATATGCTCTGGTACTCACCATTTTTCACTGTCTCCACCCTGGATGTTGCCGGATTGGTGCGGTTAACCAATGAAGAGGTTAATTCAGTTGCTAATGTAATTGGAAAATCAATAATTCTAGTCAACCCTTCAAACCTGGAGCAAGATTTGCATGCAGCTTTCCCTGAACTGGTGAATGTGTCAGTTAACACTGAAATTCCCAATAAGGTGGTTGTGAATTTAGGTGAGCGCAAACCGGTGCTTACCTGGCAACAAGATGGTCAAAACTTCTGGATAGATGCGGATGGCGTGGCATTCAAACCCAATGGAGAAGGCGGACCGAGCATTAAAGTTCAAGGCAGTGAACTACTTTCCATCTCCCCTACAGATAACGAAAATATTGAAGAAGAAGGTAAACCTTCACAAACCCTTCCCGTTGAATTAGTAAATGCCATCTTAACCATTAGCCAGGAAGCACCTGAGAATACCCCTCTGGTTTACGACAGTAAGTACGGCCTTGGATGGCAGGATCCACGTGGTTGGCAAGTCTACTTTGGAAAAGGTGATGATCAGATCGACATGAAATTGGATGTGTATAACAAAACTTGGAAGCGGCTTAAAAAGGCAGGTATCAGACCTGCATTAATTAACGTGGAGCATGTCCACGCACCATATTATCGCTTGGAGCGGTAAGCAGATGGATGAACCGATTATAGTTGGAATCGATGTCGGCACAACAAAGATCTGTACCATCGTCGGACGGATCGAAGCGGAAGGCATATTGCGGATTCTAGGAGTTGGGATAGAGCCATCTTCTGGTATGCGTAAAGGTGTTCCTGTGGATGTTGGTGCTGTTACCCAGGCCGTCTCTCGCTCAATTGAAAAAGCTGAGCGTACTTCAGGACTGGAAATTACCTCAGCCCTGGTAAGTCTTGCTGGATCCCAGGTCTCATCAGTGAATAGTCGTGGAGTAGTTGGGGTTTCTGGTCGAACGATCAGCGAAGATGATGTAATCCGTTCGATGGAGGCTGCCCGTGCAGTAGCGATACCTCATAACCGGGAGATCATTCATGTCATTCAGCGTGGGTTTACCGTGGATGGGCAACCTGGCATTCGAATGCCATTGGGTATGCACGGTTATCGGTTGGAAGTGGAAACGCACATCATCACTGTCGCAGCTTCTGCTGTTGAAAACCTGAGGAATTGTGCCCTTCAGGCTGGTGCCAATGTGAGCCAATTTGTATTGAATCCCCTGGCATCTGCTGAGGTCGTTCTATCAGAAACAGAACGCGAAATGGGGGTCATTGTATGTGATGTTGGTGGTGGTACGACAGACTTAGCAATCTTTATAGAAGGGGATGTCTGGCACACGATGGTATTGGGTGTTGGCGGTGACCTGATCACTTCGGATATTGCTCATGGACTGCGCTTGCCGATATCCCAGGCTGAGGAGCTCAAAATCCAACATGGTCATGCCGTAGAGGCTGAGGTTGGGGAAAATGAAGAGTTCAATGTACGACCGTTCGGTGAGGATAAGCCTTTGCAGATTCGACGCAGGGAGTTAGCGCTGATCATCGAAGCCAGAGTTGAAGAGATATTTAGTCTCGTTTTGCAAGAGATAAAACGTTCAGGTTACGATGGTTTACTTCCGGCAGGTATGGTACTAACCGGGGGTTCAAGCAGCATCCCGGGTATCCGCACAATTGCCTCTCAAGTATTGGGTTTACCCGTGAGGATCGCTCAACCAGAAAATCTGGTTGGCATGACAGATAAATTGTACTCACCAGCTTATTCAACAAGTGTTGGGTTATTGAAATGGTCAATGCTGATGACTGAAATTGGGGCGGAAGCATCACAACCAATAGTTAGTTCACATGGAGGAGGTTTCGATTGGGATTATGTTAAAAATTTAATACGTCGATTATTTCCGTAAATGCATTTATTTTCTTACCTGTATGAGTGAAAGAATGTCACAATTTACTGGTATACAGCAACCATCTTTTTGGAATTCAAACTATAACCACATGATTCAATAGAGGAGAAACGCATGAATACAACAATAAATCCACCCAATCAGGTCGAATCCTTTGCCAATATTAAGGTAGTTGGCGTTGGAGGCGGTGGATGCAATGCCGTCGACCGAATGATCGAAGAAGGATTACAAGGAGTCGATTTTATCGCAGTTAACACCGATGCTCAGGCATTGATGTTATCTAAAGCACCCATCAGGGTGAGGATTGGCGATAAGTTAACCAGAGGGTTAGGCTCTGGTGGAAATCCGGACGTTGGACAAAAAGCAGGTGAAGAGTCAGCAGAAGATATGTATGATGTGCTCAGGGGCTCTGATATGGTATTCATCACTGGTGGTATGGGTGGTGGGACCGGTACAGGGGCTTGCCCTTTGGTGGCTCAGATATCCAGAGAGGTAGGAGCCCTCACGATTGGTGTAGTGACCCGACCTTTTACATTTGAAGGTTCGCGGCGTATTCAATCTGCAGAAGGTGGCATCTCCAATCTTAAAGAACATGCTGACACGTTGATCGTGATCCCGAATGATCGTTTGCTGCAAATCGTTGACAAACGCGCGAACCTTCATGATGCATTCAAGATGGCTGATGATGTCCTCCGGCAGGGGGTGCAAGGTATTTCTGAGTTGATCACCGTGCCCGGATTGATCAACCTTGACTTCGCTGATGTGCGAACCATCATGTCCGAAGGTGGAGCAGCTTTGATGGCTGTTGGTAATGCCAAGGGAGACGAACGTGCCCGAGAAGCAGCTGAAAAAGCAATTTCCAGCGAATTACTCGACATCACCATCGATGGAGCCCGGGGTATCTTGTTCAATGTCACTGGTGGACCTGATTTGACCTTATTTGAAGTCAACCAGGCGGCCGCGATTATCAAGGAGACCGCACATCCTGATGTCAACCTGATCTTTGGTGCTGTAATCGATTCCAATATGGGTGATGAATTGCGCATAACCGTGATAGCCACCGGTTTTGAACGCACTGGATTACCACGACGCATCCTTGAAAAGCCTTCCCAACGGCGTGAGAATAAACCCACTTCTGTTCCTGAGAACAGTGAGGTTTTTGCTGGCAGCAGCCAACCGGTGGATTTCCAACCGCGCACTTTTAATACAGAAGATTTGGATATCCCAACCTTCTTGAGAAACCGCTCTCGCTAGTCGGTTCTTTAGAGAAAAACATTCATTGATCAAGAATTGGGGGACTTGTCAGTGATAACCAGCAGAATTTTCCGCTTATTACTGGTGAGCGCGAGATCATCCGGAATGAGGTGATTTTGCAGCAGGTAAATTCTGCTATGAATCATGAGGTCTCTCATCCCCCTTCCAGGAGTGCCTTCCCTTGGGAGGGGGATGAGACAGATTAATCTGAGTCGAATATTTTAAGGTTGATCAGACTTGATTTGCTTGCAAATTGATTACAGGTATGCTAGAATATTTGCCCAGCCAGTGGCACATGTAGGGGTGGTTATTAATAAACCGCCATATGTGGCGGCTACAATTGTTCTAATAATGGGGTTGTGATGCGATGTCCTTATTGTCAAGACGATGATTCTCGCGTGGTTGATACATCGCATGATGCGAGAGGTGGAATTCGTCGGCGGCGAGAATGTAATAATTGCAGTCAGCGCTTCAGTACATATGAACGAGCAATTCTCGCCAATCCTCTGCTCGTAAAACAAGATGGAACCCGAGAAGAATTTGATCGGGATAAATTATTAGCTGGAATTCGCATATCCTGCGCAAAAAGACCAGTGTCAGCTGCAGAGATTGAGCGATTGGTTGGAGAAATTGAATCAGCCCTTCAGGCGATGGGACGCGCAGAAGTGTCTTCAAGGGTTGTGGGGGA
>JBEQLH010000198.1:0-5847 GCA_040326075.1 Anaerolineales bacterium | reverse complement strand
CAATAAACTGATCAATATAACCGGCAGCTCAATTGCGACTGGTTTCCAAGCCGCTACGATCCGATGGTTCCAGCAGGAGCAGAAAGATAAATGGAGCAAGGTTCACCAGGTGCTCTTACCGAAGGACTACTTGCGCTGGCGGATGACTGGTGAGTTTGCCAGTGATGCCAGTGATGGCTCAGGATCCTTGCTGCTCGATGGTCAGAAGCGAGGCTGGTCGTCTCAAATCCTGGAGAGATTAGAAGTTGAAGCTGACCTTTTGCCACCTATCCAGTCATCTCATGCCCTTGCTGGGGAACTGATCCCAGTTGCGGCGGATGATTTAGGATTGCCAGGCGGAATACCGGTCTTTACGGGTGCAGCAGATACTGCCAGCAGTTTGCTCGGGGCGGGAGAAACCAATCCAAATACCTTGCTGATGACCATCGGTACTGGCGGTCAGTTGCTATTGCCAGCTTTTAATTTCATCGTCGATCAAGGTGGACGAATGCACACCTTCTGCAGTGCATTAGAGCCCCACTCGCAACAGGCAGGCTGGTATCTGATGAGTGCGACCTTATCAGCTGGTCAATCACTACGTTGGCTGCGTGATAATGTGTTCGGGTTGGATGGAGCAGATGCTTATGACCAGATGACTGCCTGGGCGGAAGAAGTCCCGGTTGGTGCGAATGGTTTGATCTTTACGCCTTATCTGGCCGGCGAGCGCAGTCCCTTGATGGACCCATATGCACGCGGTGCGTTCCTGGGGTTGACCCTCAGACATGGACAGGCGCAGCTGGTCAGGGCGGTGATAGAAGGCGTGACATTCTCGTTGTATGATGCATACCAGGTTTTACTCGCGGCTGGTGCCCAACCTGAACAGATAATCATTGCTGGGGGAGGCGCCCGCAGTCGACTGTGGCAGCAAATAGTAGCGGATGTTTTTGGCTTACCGGTAAAGAGATTGCAGGTCAATGAGCAATCAGCTTTGGGTGCTGCCTTATTAGCTGGGGCAGGCGGCGGACATCTTGAATTGGTTGAAGCTTCGCATCAATGGGCAAGTTATGATCACCCATTCGAACCCAATAATTCCGATCGGGCACATTACCTGGAATTACTCGAGATATTTCAGCTTGCTTATTCGAAGCACAAGGAGGAATTTCTCAGGTTGAATGCGGCAGACGGATGGGCAGCTGATTCATAAACATAAGGGGGCCTTATGGACAATAAAACTGAATTACAGCCCAATTCCCATTAACCAACCACTTGGGATCTTGTCTCTCCAAGTTCAGCACCTGTTCAGGAGTTAATCCCAGAGCCAGTTCGGCTTTGAGCACGCGCAGCGCCAGCAGCGGAGCGGGGAAGTAGCGCACTACGTCGGCAAATGGGGTGGTGGGAGGCCAGTTCAGGTCTCCAGCTATGCGCCGGTAGTTAGCATCTCCCTTGGAGATTACCAGGTCAGATTCAACAAGTTCCTGGCGGATATGTTTGGGCATCTCCCAAAAATAAAGTGGTGATGTCCAAAAGAAATCCTCTTTTAATTCCAAACGCCCCTCTTGAATGTATGCCATAATCCTGTTTGCCATCCTCCTGACAGGCTTTTCCTGTCTGCCTGCAAGGTAGTCGATGGTAGTGTGGATATCTTTGATCATGGCGTCTGATACATAATGCGGGGCGGGTTTAGCATGGAATCGGATGCTTGAAGTCATGTTCGTGCTTAAGAGGTAATCCGCCAGGCCGATATCATGCACCAGCTCCGGGCCATAATTATCGAGGATGAAATCGACCCTGGATGGTTTCTCCTCAAGCGTAGTGAGATAATTGAAAACCGCCTCGGCTTGATCTACAAGAAGATGGGAGCGTTGGTCGTCTGAGTTTTTGTGATCAGGGCGAATTTCACGGGCTGACCACATGCTCAGATCAGCCTGGTTGCCCCACACATTAAGCGTCAAGAGCTGCCTCAGATCGGCGCGTTGTACGCCAGTGAGCAAGTGTTCATGATCAAGTGACTCCTCCAGGTGCTCTCCAAGGTCACGGATCGAAACACTGGCTGATTCCAATACACGCTGCTTCTGATCGAGAAAGGGGTCATAGCCCTTGAAGGAGCCGGCTTGAAAATAACCAATCGCTTCAAGTATGCGGCGATAAAAAAACATTTCAACGAAGAACCATGGCACTTGCAGCCAGTTTTTCCCCAGGTAAGGAGTGATGTAATTCTGCCAATCTTGAGCATCGGGCGCGGAGGGATCATTTAGTGGTCGCAAAGGGGCTGAAAGTATTTCTTGAACCAGATCCTCCAGATTCTGTCTCACTGGAGGGGGAAAATCATTATCCACCAGGAGCTCATGCACGATTTTAGGAAATCGTTCGGTGATTGTGAAATAAGCAAAGCTGTTAATTGCCTTACCGCTCAACGGCTCGGGTAATGGTTTTATTGGTGAGTCATATATTTTCATGAATTAATTTGTCATCTATTTAAAATTCTTTTACTCAAAAGGGTTAACCAATCAGGGCTTGCAGAATCCATAAAGCCAGCATGCCAACCACAATTGTGAGGGTAACATTCTTTGTTCGCCAGGCGACCAATATCGCCAGCAGTCCAGAAATGAGGCGCGCGTTTCCAGGCGAAAGATTTAGAAGGCCGTCATTCAGAAACAGCTCAGGCAGGAAGACTGCTGTGAATACAGCCGGTGGCACAAACCTCAGACCGCGTTGAATCAGGTCTGGCATTCTGATCCTGTCCTTGAGTACTATAAAAGACAATCTAATGGCGTAGGTAAGTATTCCGGCCAGGATAATGGTCAGCCAAATATTCATGATTTACGCTCGATCAGGAGGCCAACCACGATACCAATAAAGGCAGCTGCTAACAAGCCTAATTTGAGTGGCAAGCTGAAAGCGATCACGGCTATCACCCCTGCCGACACGGCTGCTCCAAGGCTGGCACGATCCTTAATAGCGGGTACGGTCAGGGCGATAAAGATGAGCGCTAAGGTAAAATCTAGAGACCAGCTCGCCGGAACGGATACCCCAAGGAAAACTCCTGCGGCGGTGCTCAACTGCCAGGTTGTCCATAATGTCAATCCAGCCCCAAGGAAGAACCAGTGTTTGTTGTGGTCATCATCTTCTTCTTGGTATCGGAGGATCGTGACTGCGTAAGCTTCATCGGTAAGCAGGTATGCCAGAGTCCATTTCCAGCGATTCGGCAGCTTTGCCACATAAGGAGAGATCGAGGCGCTGTAGAGGGAATGGCGCAAATTGATCACACCAACAGTGAACACATTGATTACTGCTGGCACACTCAGGCTGAATAACTGTGCCGAAACAAATTGTGATGAGCCGGCGAATATGATCGCGGACATTGCCTGGGCGGCACTGGCTGGCAGGCCTGCATTGAGCGCCAGGATACCGTAAATCATCCCGAAAGGGATCACCCCAATCATCATTGGCAGCACAGCCTTAACGCCTGCAAGAAATTCATCTCTTGGTTGGTTTAATCTCTCGTCCGCATTAATTGATAGCATGAGGTATAAAAAATATATATATTGGCACGATAATTGGATAACCAATGGTCTTCCTGCCTGGAGACCAGTGGCATATTTTAGCAGTGAAACCAGTAAGTTACAATCAAGTTAATCAGATCAACCTCAAAATTAAATTTCAATGGGATACGAGTTTCTCATTCGAGATAAATCAGGAAATCCCCAGCGGTTGAGGTGTCTGCATCTATAAGTTAACAGGTTGGAGAAAAATTGAACATGGATTTGAAAGCCATTTTGAAAAAAGGGATATCTATGCAAATCCAGCGACCGGGGGTACCTGAAAACGGCCCCATCACACCCAGTCTTATTGCCATGGCTAGTCAAAACTCTGATCGATCATTGCATCCAGGGGACAAAGTTACAAGGATCGGAGGAAGATCGATATCACCGGTAGGTGCAGACCTGGCAAAAATGTTTGCCCAGCGGTCAATTCGAGTAATGTTTCTGAACACTGGGGGTGATGGAGTCACGCCCTGGCGTGGGTTGATCATCCTGGATGCAGGTTATCGCGGTGAAGGTCAGACCCGATCACCTGACAGCATAGCTCGAGTTGCCCACGAACTAACCCACTTGCTGCAGCGCGAGATAAACCAACCATACTATTGGCCTGGGGGTGGGTTGCATCCTTCTCTATCTCACCGCTGGCTAGGAGATTCTACGAATTATATGGAGGTGCTCTCCTATCTGGTGGGTTGGACTGTAGAGTACGATTTAATCACTTTCCAAAACATGTCTGCTGATTTATCTCCAGCTGAATCAGCAGGAAATGAAAAGATGCTTGAGACCATCCGCGACCGACTTGCGACTTTGGGGGGTCCTGATCCTCGAAATGCTTGCCGGTTGGTGCTCAAACTCTTCCCGGATAATCCCATTTATCAGCAGAACTTTGAGTTGGAGAATCGCACTTCAGATGGACGTATCCCTCCAGGCAGCTGGCATCAATGGTTGAGGCAAATGGGTTTCTCTCGCCAGGCGGTTGATCACATTATGATCATAGCTTCGCAGGGTCAAGAAGAGTGGGTCGATTATAGTGAGGTTAGATAATTTTCAGTATTACCTGAGTTTGGAAAATTTCCTGGCACTACTGTGACCATTCTGTTGGAGTGCGATCCCAACGATGGTCTTTCAAAGTTGCATGCAGAGCCTCAGGTAGTGGACCTGCGTCACTGGTTCTGATATTGCTTTCCACGTGGCGCAGCTTCCGCATTCCGGGAATGATGGTGCTGACGACTGGGTTGTTGAGGATGAAGCGTAAAGCCATCTCGGGCATGGCCATATCTGGGGGGACAATCGGCTTTAATCGGTCGGCATGTTCGACACTCGATATGAGATTTTCAGGCACAAAGTAAGTATTTCGCCAATCTCCCTCAGGCCATTTGCTTTCTGTGGTCAGGTTTCCGGTGAGAGTGCCTTCATCGAACGGTACCCGGGCAATAACCGCGACATCCTTCTCCTGGCAAGCAGGAAAGAGCACATCTTCAGGATTCTGGTCAAAGATGTTGTAGATCACCTGCACAGCATCAATATAACCGCTGCGCACTGCCTCAACCCCGTTCCAGGGTTCCCAACGATTGATGCTGATTCCTACCGCCTGGATTTTCCCGGCCTTACGCAGTTGATCCATCTTCGTGACCCAGCGGTCGTCATTCAACCAGCTATCCTCCCAGGTGTGAAATTGGATTAAGTCGATTGAATCCACACCGATATTCGTTAAACTACGATGGACATATTCCTCAATATGCTCTGGAGGGTAACAATCATCCAGGGAAAACTCTCTGCGGCTGGGCCATTTGAAATTCTTAGGTGGTATTTTAGTTGCAGTATAGAGCTTCTTATCAGGGTGTTGGCGTACGATCTGGTTGAGTATTTTTTCGCTTTGACCATTCCCATAACCCCAGGCGGTATCAAAAAAATTACAACCGAGGTCTATTGATTTCTCCAAAGACTGGAGAGATTGCTCGTCATCTGAACCAGTCCAACCTGCCATTCCCCACATACCATAACCGATCTCGCTAACCATCCATCCAGTGCGTCCAAAACGGCGATAGTTCATGTTCCATTCCTCCAAAATATTCCAGGTATGCTCATAAGCCAAGCTATTATACGCGATCCCCATTCCCGGAAGGATAATGATCACACATCGGAGGATCAATAAAGGCTTTTTCAACGAAAAACCTGGAAGATGTGAGAATCTCCCAGGTCAAGATTTTTTGGCTTACGATTTCCTGCCGTGAATTACTGCATTTATCACAGCCTTGAGAACTAGGGAATATCCCAGTATGCAATTTCATCGACCCGGAATTTAACATCTGGAGTGTTTGCTGAT
>JBEQLH010000197.1:0-5868 GCA_040326075.1 Anaerolineales bacterium | reverse complement strand
CTGATCAACCTGTGGAACGGTGAGCGCAGCAGCCAGGACATGAACCAGTTAGACACTTAGCTACCTCCGATTTCCTAATATTTTGAGGGAAACACCAGTAAATGATCATCAAACTACTTCATATTTGAATTCAATCAATTCTAACTCCCCAATTTTAATATCTCAATCCAACAATACTCCGAAGGGAAAGACACGCTTGTTGAATGTCAATATGGATCACCTGGGAACCAATTATCTCAGATTGCAGGATCTTGACTATGCGCATGTGGTGATTTTTGACCAGAATTTACCTGACCAGCTGTTTTTGATGAAAATTTACTGCATTTCACCCAAGCAATAGCAGTTCACTCCACATGTCCGCCGGCCTCAGCTTGCGCTAACACACTCATGATCGTCTCCACCAGTGATCGTGCTGATTCTGCGCTTAATTCTACAGCAACTCGAGCTCCTGGTCCCAGGTCTTCATTCACAAAATCGATATTCAATGCATGTTCCATTGGTGCATCGAAGGGATGGTCATAGGAGACATTAGCCTGTGTGGTGGGAAACCAGCTGCTGGTCCCTTTACCGCTGCCTTCAATTTGCACTCGTTCAGCAATCATAGTACACATCCATTACTCCTTTTCGAGGCCGCACCTCCAGCTTCGGTGATTATTCTGATGTGATGAGATGCTTTTCTAGAAATGTAAAGATCTTATTCCAGCCATCCACAGCTTGCTGCTGGCGATAATTTGGCCGGTGGTAATAAAAGAAGCCGTGTCCAGCATCAGGGTACATGTGGAACTCATAATCTTTACCATATTTTTTCAGCTCTGCTTCATGGAGCGCCACCTGTTCAGGCGTGGGACTGCTGTCATCTTCTCCAAAAAGACCCAGGATCGGGCAGGTGAGGTCTTTGGTGTAGTCAATCGGAGCAACTGGGAAATTGGGTGTTAGAGATTCCGGCGGCATCACCACTCCCCCACCCCAACAATCTATTAGAGCGTCGAATCCCTTCGCCAGGCTGGCGGCCAGAACCGCCTGACGTCCTCCAGAACAGGTCCCAAAAACACCCACTTTGCCATTGATATATGGCAGCCCGCGCAGGTGATCCATAGCCCCCTCTAAATCCGCGACAACTTGCTGATCGGGCACACCCCCTTCCGCCCGTACTTTTGCAGCAATATCTTCCGGTGTTCCATGCCCCGCGCGGTAATACAGGTTTGGAGACAGGGCAGCATAACCGTGATGAGCAAACCTGCGGGTGGCCTCCCGGTACCATTCATCCCACCCGGGCATGTGGTGAACTATGACCATACCGGGAAATGGTCCCGGGCCAAGCGGACGTGCAAAGTACGCGTTTATTAGCTCTCCACCTGCTCCCGACATCACAACCGTTTCAGATAACATCCCTTCATACATATCCGTTTGGTACATCACTCATTTCTCCTTATGTTCTAAGAAAATTATGCTTACCTTGCAACATTAATCAATCCCTCAATTCGTTACGTATTTCATTTTACCCCGGAAACCAACCATCCAGACCTGACGACTTTCCCCAGCAAGTATGGGTGCGAAATCGCATCCGATGGGATTATTATTAAAAATCATATAATCAACTAATACAATATAGGTATAATATATCCTATTACTGTCGTATTCGGATGATTATCTCTAATTGATTGGAGTCACAATGGACATTACAAAATCTGTATCACAAATAATTGAACCCCAGATGGTGATCGAAGGCGCGGGAGTTCGACTGCGCAGGTCGATCTCACCCAGCAGGGAAAACCCCGTCGACCCATTCCTGCTTTTCGACCACTTCGCCTTTAACGATCCGATCGAGGGACCTCTGGTTGGCTTCCCGATGCACCCTCACCGGGGGATCGAAACTGTGACCTATATGTTGGAGGGATCTGTTCACCACCGGGATAGCCTGGAGAATTCAGGTTTGATCGGCTCGGGAGATGTGCAGTGGATGACCTCTGGAGGAGGAATTATGCACGAGGAGATGCCTCGCCGCAGCCCGGAAGGAAATGTGTACGGTTTTCAACTGTGGGTAAACTTGCCGGCAGCCTTGAAGATGAGCCAACCACGCTATCAGGAAGTCAGAGCGGATAACATACCTTCCGTTCAGCGAAGTGGAGCTACAGTCCGCGTCGTCGCCGGGGAATTTGATGGTGTTCGTGGACCGGTTGGAGAGATCGCCATAAATCCAGTTTACCTGGATGTGGAACTCGAGCCCGGGGCAGAATTCAGTTATCCAATTCCAGAGGGACACACCACCTTAGCTTATGTCTTCGAGGGTAAAGGTAATTTCAGCATGACTCCCAATGAGCATAGGGCAGACATTGAAGCTGTACACATGATCATTTTAGGGGAGGGCGATCAGTTAAATGTGCAAGCAGCGGAGGATTCCGCGGTCCGATTTATGTTCATTTCAGGAGCTCGGATCAATGAGCCAATCGTGCCCTACGGCCCGTTCGTGATGAACACGGAAGCGGAGATCCAACAGGCCTTCGAAGACCTGCGCAATGGGACGTTCGTAAAAAATTAGCCCTATTTATAAGCAGGTTTGTAAATAATATATTGGATAGGCTAGCCATCTTTCACATTGAAGATTATCGACAAGAAAGTTGCCCAGCCATATGAATCGACTATCCAAAGTACTAAAGGAGATCCGATATGCAGCCTGAGAATGAAGAGCTTTGGTATCAGTTCCTCGTCGAAGGAACCACTTTGGTCAAAAAGTCGAGGACAATTTTCGGAGCTCTTCCGGATGATCCGCGTTGCATGTCCTGCCACAGCCAGGACACGGGCGTGTAGATCCAGCGGGTGATGCACAACGGCAAGCTGTTCTTGGGTGAGTTTCGTCATGGGTTACTCCTTTTGGTGGAATCAAAAAAGCGCCCTCCCGTGTGGGAGAGCGCCTAATGATTCCGATAGATAATATGAGATTAGATACCAGCCGCTTCTCGGCTGTCTTGGAACTGGCTGACAGGCTTTTGACGGCCTAACTCAGCCCAATCTGGTTCCATTGCGGTAGCATGATCGAGCTGGTCAGCGAACTCTCGTAACGAGATCGGCATTTCCAATTCGCCGCTGCCTTTGCAAGCCTGGCATGGCAGATAGACGGGACGTTCGACATCCTCGTCCTTGAACTCGCCAGCATAGACATAGGCTTCGCCATCGCAGTATTCGCAGCGGTCAATGACCAGAACCTTCAACATATTTCTCACCTCCTTTCGGGTGGAATCAAAAAACCCGCCTCAGGCTCATGTATGAGCAAGAGACGGGTGGATAAAGAACGTGCAAGACCCTACGGTACGCTGGAAGGATCTCGCTCCTGATGACACGGGGGTACCGGCACAGGGGGATGTTATTCAATTGTATGTGAGTGACCCCCCATGTTCACTTTGAGAGTGTCCTACCCCCTACCTTAGCCTCGTCCAAAACTTTATTGGATAGAAAAGTTATGGTAAACATTTACATATATTTATCGAAGCATTAGCATTGCGAAGAGTCAGCTAACGATTCGTTCAGGCACTCGGCGGCGCTGTCTCGATACACTTTATGATCAGAGCTAATAATGAAAAATTTGCGCCGCTTTGCTCTCGGCGGAGCCGAGACGCCTGCAACTTGGATTGGGCTGCACCTTTACACTTATTGTCATGACAACAGAAAGTGGAGCCGGAATATTCCGGCTCCACCTACGATCTCATTACGCTATTTTTGCTCAGGTTCTCTCATCTCACGAAAATTGTACTACGGTGTCACAATGTTGAACCAGAACTCGAAGGTATCAAGTAATGAAAGCAGTTCATTCAACTTCGATTGGTCTCCGCTAATTTTGACCTCACCAGAAGCTAGCTTGTCTGGCAAAGCGGCTTCGCCTAGCACAATTTCATTTAGAGCAGTGCGAGTGAGGGCGATGGTGGCATCTGCATTCTCATCCTGTTTATTAATTGAATAGTTAAGAACGCCATTCTCCATCGTAAGCACGTATTGTTCGTTAATTTCCGTGAAATCGGCATTAATGATGATGGTTTTTCCTGCGGCCTTTGGCCCATTCAAGCGCACTGCTAAAAAGTCAAAGAAGAGGTCCAAACCCATTGCTTTGACCACATCAGGACTCCCCGAATGAGGAGCTGGCAAGTCCAAAATCCCTTGGCGCAGTTCTTGAGCCCCAACCAGATAGAAGTTTCGCCAACTACCAGACTCAGCTTGGTAACCTAGTTGCTCCAGTGCATCAGCCTGAAGTTTTCGGGCCGCTTGGTTGTTGGGGTCGGCAAACACTACATGATTTACGACTTGGGCCACCCAGCGATATTCACCTCTATCATAAGACTCATGAGCCTTAGCGAGTACAGCATCCGCTCCCCCCATAAACGCGACATAATTCTTGCTAGCATCTTCTGGAGGCAAGGCATGCAGGTTAGCGGGGTTGCCGTCAAACCAACCTAGGTATCTCTGATAAACCGCCTTGGCATTATGGTTGACACTCCCATAGTAACCGCGGTTGTACCAAGCCTGAGCCAAGTCACCCGGAAGTTCAATCATCTCAGCTATTTCGAGCATTGTGTAACCATGGTTAATCAAGCGCAAAGTTTCATCATGGAGATACCTGTACATATCACGCTGTTTCTTGAGCAGGTCAAGACAAGCTTCCTGACCCCAGGTCGGCCAATGATGGGAGGCAAAAATCACGTCCGTTTTGTCCGCAAAAAGCTCGATTGCTTCGTTGATATGGTAAACCCAAGATTTGGTGTTGCGTACCTCGGCGCCGCGTAAAGTATAAAGATTATGGAGGTTGTGGGTGCAATTTTCCGCCATACATAAGGCTTTGAACTGGGGAAAATAAAAATTCATTTCCGTGGGTGCTTCGGTCTCTGGTGTGTACTGAAAGATGATTTCAATACCATCAAGCGTCATTTCGGTGGGCGTATTGCCGATAATGATGGTTGGCTCTATTAGGGTTACTGACCCAGTAGAGCCTCCTTTTCCCAATCCAGTATCTACCTGCCCTTGGGCGTCCTTCGGTATCACTGTACCTACATGGTAGACAGTACGACGGCTCATGGCATTACCGGCTAACACATTCTCACTAATGGCGGCTTCCATAAAGCCTTCAGAAGCAATCACTTGCACTTTTCCCGTCTTAACGTCTTCTTCGGAGATTATTCCCTTGACCCCACCCCAGTGATCGATATGGCTGTGAGTATAGATAACAACTACAATAGGCTTTTGACCAATGTGCTTATAGACCAAGTCCATTGAAGCTTTTGCGGTCTCGGCTGAGATGAGAGGGTCAATGACGATGAAACCGGAATCTCCTTCAATGATACTCATCACAGACAGGTCGTGCCCACGCACTTGATAGATTCGATCAGTCACCTTGAATAAACCATGAAACATATTAAGCTGAGCCTGACGCCATAGACTGGGATTGACAGTTGGCGCGGCAACTTTTTCATCTAGAAATGTGTAGGGGGTTAAATCCCATACAGGACGCCCTTCCAGATTGCGAATGATCGGTTCGTCCAAACTAGCAATGTGTCCACGACTGGCAAGTTCAAAGTCTGTTGTGTCCTCCCAATTTAACGTATCATACAGAGCCTTATTGCTTTGCTCTGTAAATTTGGTCGCTGATTTTCGTTCTGACATGTTGATCTCCTTTGCTTAGTGCTATATGAATATTATTTAAAATTGCGCAATTTGGCTAACCGGGCTAATATTATCATATTTATAATAAATAAATCAGATTACATCCTACATCTTTAATAGAGAATTAATATTGTGTTTTTTTGCAGGCTAACGAAAAAGCTCAGCCGCCGGGCGGGGATGGTAATTCTCGAAATTCTTCAACCCTAACCTCTCTGCTTTTGG
>JBEQLH010000356.1:0-2059 GCA_040326075.1 Anaerolineales bacterium | reverse complement strand
TGCAGGTGACGGGTTCGTTTAAGATCCGGGGGGCGACCAATAAAATGCTCAATTTGAGGGATGAGGATAAAGCACGCGGTGTGATTGCAGTCTCGTCTGGCAACCATGGGCGGGCAGTGGCCTATGTGGCTGGCAAGCACGAAATCTCAGCGGTGGTGTGCGTATCCGAAACCGTCCCGGATAATAAGGTCAAAGCGATCAAGGATCTGGGAGCAGAAGTTGTTGTCGCAGGTGCGACGTATGATGAAGCCACCGAAGGTGCTATGCGAATACAGGATGACCGTGGGTTGACGATGATCCACCCCTTCGATGACTCTCTCGTGATTGCAGGACAAGGGACGATCGGATTGGAGCTGATGGAAGCGCAGCCTGATATCGATTCAGTAATCGTGCCTCTTTCAGGTGGTGGTCTGCTGGGTGGGATTGCTTTGACCCTCAAATCGATCAATCCGCAGATTAAAACCATTGGAGTTTCGATGGATAAGGGCGCAGCGATGGTGGAAAGTCTGAAAACCGGTAAGGTGGTTGAAATCGTGGAAGAGCCTTCTTTGGCAGATGCGTTGATGGGTGGCTTGGGAATGGATAACCAGCACACCTTCAATATCATCCGGGAGACTGTGGACCAGACAGTATTGGTAACTGAAGAGGAGATCGCGGCAGGCATAGCCTTTGCATTAGAAGAACAGCATCTTGTTGTGGAGGGTGGCGGCGCGGTTGGCATTTCGGCGCTGCTGACTGGTAAGGTTACGGATCTGGGGGATAAAGTGGCAGTGGTGATCAGCGGGGGCAATGTGAGTTTGCCAACCATAATGGAAGTTGGCAAGGGCGAATATCCATACCAGTTTGGATATTAGATATTGGATATTCGGTATTGGGTAATGGATATTGGATACTGGATATTGAGGAATGTGTATTTGATAATTCTTTCGGGAGTGGTTGCACTTTGAGAGGTAGAGAGCACTGATGGAAATCACATTATTGAGCGAAGATGAAATCAGGGAATGTGTAAAACTGAACGAGATAGCAATCGAGGCAGTGCCACAAGGCTTGACCAATTTGGCAGATGGAAGGCAGTCATGAAAGAGGAATTTATACCATTTATGTTGGAACGGGAAATGTCGATCTGGGAGAACCAGGTCGAATACAACCTTTCTGAGAGCGGTGTTCACCCGATGTCGACCAGGGAGCTGTTCGACAATGATGCCGAGCTGATCGAGGAGTTCCTTTCCACGGGATTAAACTACCCACAGACCAACGGATTGATCGAATTACGCGATCAGATCGCCAGACTTTATCCTGGTGCAACTCCAGAGCAGGTGGTTGTCACGACCGGGGCGGCCCAGGCGAATTTCACTTCGCTGCTGACAGTTATGGACCCGGGCGAAGAAATTGTGGTGATGCTGCCTAACTACATGCAAATCTGGGGGGTGGCAAAGAATTACGGTTTGCAGGTAAAGGCGTTCTCTTTAAAGGAAGAGCTGGATTGGGGGGTGGATATCGACCAGCTAAACCGAACGGTTTCCAACAAGACACGCTTGATCGCGATCTGCAATCCGAACAACCCTACCGGACACATTATGTCGATTGAAGAGAGAGAAGCTGTTATCCGGGCAGCGAGCCGGGTTGGAGCATGGATCCTGGCAGACGAGGTATATGCTGGGGCAGAGCACTACAGTGATGAGTTCACTCCCTCAATGTGGGGGAGTTACGAACGTGTCCTGGCGATTGGCAGCTTGTCGAAGGCTTATGCGCTGCCGGGTCTACGCATCGGTTGGGTTGTGGCGCCCAAAAAATTGGCTGGAGAGATTTGGGCACGCCAGGATTATATAACCATCAGTGCCACAATGCTGGGTAATAAGCTGGCGATACATGCGCTGTCTCCAGCGGTGCGAACACGATTACTTGACCGGACGCGCAAATATGTGCGCAAGGGATACGATAACTTCGCACGTTGGTGCGGGCAGCACAATGATTTGCTCAGCCTGGTACCCCCCCAGGCAGCGGCGATTGCCTTCGTGCGCTACAACCAAGAGGTCAACTCGAGTGATCTGATGAAACG
>JBEQLH010000196.1:0-5930 GCA_040326075.1 Anaerolineales bacterium | reverse complement strand
ACATCCAACCAGTCTGGGATGATAAATAACCGCTGTCCGACTGGAACCGGTTGAAAGTGCTGTTTCCAAACCTGCGACCAATCTGCTTCGGCAACCGGTTTATATTGTGCTGCAGGCAATGGTTGAATCTGTCCCAGATGCCATAATGATTCTTCCAATCTCTGCCTTTCAACATGCAGCTGGTCATCCGCCTTCAGATACCCGCACACGCGCAAGGGACCAACGACATTTCCTTCACCTGAATTGTCATTTGCGATCTCCGTGCTTTCAATCACCACCCCACCTGACACAAAGCGCGCCAGCACCTCAGAGACAGCCTCTGCCATTTCTCCGTCCACAATTAAACTGACTTCAAGCCAGGCTTCATCGCTCATGATTAAAAATAAAAAGGCGTAGCCAGATAATCGCTACGCCCATAATGTTTGGTCCTGTCTAACCACTGATGGTTTCTTTCAACCAATCCAGAAAACCGCGTTCTTGCGGTCTCACCTCACTCCCCAGACTATCGGCCAGTTCTTCAAATAATTGGCGTTGCTCAGCTGATAATCGATCTGGGATATTCACATTTACCATAACTAATTGATCTCCGCGGCCATTACCGCGCAAATGGGGCACACCTTTACCCCGCATTCGCAAAACTTTACCCGGTTGAGTACCAATTGGAATTTTAAGCGTTGCATCACCATCCACGGTTGGCACCGGCACATCAGCCCCGAGTGTCGCTTGAGCTACATTGATCTCCAGGTCAAGCAGGATATCTCTTTCGCGCCGGCGGAAGTACTTATGAGATTTGACATTGATCAAGATATACAGATTTCCGTTCGGACCACCATTAGTGCCTGGTTGTCCTTCTCCTGCTAAACGGATCTGGTTTCCATTGTCAACACCAGCAGGAATGGTGACAACTTTCTTACGGGTCTTGCGCTCCAGACCCCGCCCGTTGCACTGCCTGCAAGGTGAAGAAATCGTCTCTCCACTACCGTTACACGTTGGACACGTTGTCACCTGGACCATCGAACCTAATATTGTCTGGCGGGCTTGGCGGACTTCACCCCGCCCTTCACAGGTCGGACAACTCACAGGAGAGGTTCCAGGTTCAGCCCGGCTGCCGCTGCAATTACTGCAAATCTCATCGCGGCTGACCTCAATCTCCTTATCTACGCCAAATATCGCTTCCTCGAAACTAAGATCCAATCGATATTGGAGGTCTGCACCACGTCGGGGCACGTTGCGTGAGCGTCTTGAAGTCCTACCAAATCCAAAGAAATCCTCGAAGATATCGGCAAAATCGGAGAAATCTACGGTGAAATCAGGGGTCCCACCTGCGCCGCGCACACCCTCGTGACCAAATCGATCGTAAGCAGCTCTTTTTTCTCCATCGGAAAGAACTGCATATGCTTCGTTGATCTCTTTAAAGCGTTCTTCAGCATCCGGGGCATCATTCACATCGGGATGATGTTGGCGCGCCAGGCGACGGAACGCTCCTTTTAGCTCATCATCAGAAGCATCCCGCCCGACTCCCAGGATTTCATAGTAATCACGAGGTGCCATCAGAATCCTTTTGTTGAGGTCTACTCATTCCTGAATTCGCCCTCAACCACATCTTCACCATCTTCTTCTTCACTAGACTCTGGATCAGATTCAGCCTCTCCGGTCTCAGCTTCGGGTTCTGGTGTCTCTTGCTGGTAGGCAGCGGCACCAATCTCTTGAACCACGCTCATTAATGCTTCTGTAGCCTGGCTGATGACACTCGCATCTTCGCTGGTCATCACTTCACGTACATTTGCTGTCTCAGTTTCAACTTTGCTTTTCATATCCTCAGGAATCTTGTCCCCTAAATCTCGCAAAGTCTTCTCAGCAGTGTAAACCGCATTATCTGCCAAATTGCGAGCTTCGATCAGCTCCTTTCGCTTGAGATCTTCTTCGGCATGTGCCTCTGCGTCTTTACGCATCTGTTCCACTTCATCTTTGTTTAGACCTGAAGAAGCGGTGATGGTTATGTGCTGGCTGCGACTCGTGGCTTTATCCAAAGCGGTGACTTCTATGATGCCGTTAGCATCAATATCAAAAGTAACCTCAATTTGAGGCACACCACGTGCTGCGGGTGGGATGCCATCCAGGACAAATTTACCCAATGATTTGTTATCATTCGCCATGGGACGTTCGCCCTGCAATACGTTAATCTCAACCTGTGGTTGGCTATCGCTGGCAGTGGAGAAAATCTGGCTCTTCCGGGTAGGGATGGTCGTGTTACGCTCGATCAAGGGCGTAGCAACACTGCCCAATGTTTCAACCGAAAGCGTCAATGGGGTGACATCTAACAACAGGATATCCTTTACATCCCCGGCCAATACTCCCGCTTGAATGGCTGCACCGATCGCCACTACTTCATCAGGGTTGACGCCTCTATGTGGTTCTTTGTCAAATAATTTGCGAACTTCCTCTTGCACAGCTGGCATGCGGGTCATTCCACCAACCAGGACCACCTCATCGATTTTAGAACGATCGAGTTCGGCGTCCTTAAGTGCCTGGCGGACTGGGCCCAGAGAACGCTCGACCAAATCAGCGGTCAGCTGCTCGAGCTTCGCCCGGGTAAGAGTCATCACCAGGTGCTTGGGTCCGCTGGCATCAGCAGTGATATATGGCAAATTGATCTCGGTTTGCATCATGGTGGATAGCTCGATCTTTGCTTTTTCAGCAGCCTCTTTAAGACGTTGGAGTGACTGGCGATCCTGGCGGAGATCGATGCCGTTATCTTTCTTGAATTCATCAGCTATGTATTCAATTACTCGATGGTCGAAGTCATCTCCACCCAAGAAGGTATCCCCACTGGTGGACCGCACCTGGAAAACTCCTTCACCCACATCGAGAATTGAGATATCGAAGGTGCCGCCACCCAGGTCGTAGACTGCGATAATTTCATCGGCTTTCTTATCCAGGCCGTACGCCAGTGAAGAAGCTGTGGGTTCGTTGATGATTCTCATCACTTCTAAACCCGCAATCTTCCCGGCATCTTTTGTGGCATTCCGTTGGGCATCGTTGAAGTACGCCGGAACAGTGATCACTGCCTGGGTGACAGTTTCACCTAAATAAGCTTCCGCATCAGACTTGAGCTTACCCAAGATCATGGCAGAGATCTCTGGCGGAGAGTATTCTTTTCCATCCAGAATCACCCGGATATCACCATTAGGTGCTTCGCTAACCTTGTAAGGTAAACGCGAAATTGCCTTTTTTACTTCAGGATCGTTGAATTTGCGACCCATAAATCGCTTGATCGAGAAAACTGTGTTCTCAGGATTGACCACGGACTGATTGCGAGCCACGCGCCCGATCAAGCGCTCATGGTTTTTATTTACCGCCACAACTGATGGCACAAGCCGCTCGCCCTCAGCAGAAGAGATGACGACTGGCTCTCCACCCTCCATCACGGCGACCACTGAATTTGTTGTGCCCAAATCAATTCCGATTATGCTTGCCATTAATGATTCCTCCGTATTTAAATTTCCATCTGGCCGGTAGAATTACCGGATCAATAAATTAATCTTTCATTACTGCGCCACGCGCACTGAGGCAGGTCTGAGAACACGTTCTCCGATCAGATAACCATTTCTGACCACCTCAATAATTTGCCCACTTTCCAGATCTTCGTTCGGTTCTTGGGAGATTGCTTCATGCAGATTGGGATCGAATTGTTGGCCATCAGCCTGCATAGTCTCGACTCCCTCAGCTTCCAAAGTTGACACGAACTTGCGATATATTAGCTCGATGCCTTCAGCCCAAGAAGCACCATCGCCCTCAGCTGGTCGATTATTTAAGGCACGCTCAAGATCATCCAATACATCCAAATATCCCCGAATGACATTCCCAGTTATGTTGAAGCGCAGTGCTTCGCGTTCGCGCTCCATACGTTTTTTATAATTTGCGAATTCTGCCCTTTCCCGCTGCCAGCCATCCAGATATTCCCCTGATTTTTGAGAGAGATCCTCGATCTCCGATTTCAACACCTCATTTTCATCAAGATCAACTTCATTAGAAGACAAGACTTCCTCCTGTTCTTCCGGTGATTCATCTTCTGGTCGTAGATTCTCTTCAACTTTACTCTCGATCTCTTCGATCATCTTGCCTCCGGTTTTTTGCCATTCAGGCAAAGTTCAACGCAATTTGTTAATAAAAAATGCAGCCCAACATAATAATTAGGTTCTGCTTGAATGGGCATCAGTAATTATTCTCTTCTAATTCTATTAATCAAGATTAAGCTCGACAACTAAATCACTCAATAAATCGGCTACAAATCTTACCGTCGAGATGGTATGACCGTAGGACATGCGAATCGGACCCAGCACACCCAGGGTGCCTGTCGCCAAACCGGGAACACCATACCGGCTCAGGACAACAGAGCATTCTCTTAATTCTTCCCAGGTACCTTCGCCACCGATCAGCACTTGAACACCACCGACATTTGTGGTCAAGATCGTTCGCGTCAGTAAATCCTGAAGAAAGGCGCGTTCCTCGAAAACTCTCAAAGCTCTGCGTGCTAACCCAACTTCAGCAAACTCAGGATCAGCGAGCACATTTGTTACCCCATCGCGATAAACCTCGCCACCTAAGACGGCGCTTGAGAGATCCATCTCCTCAACGATCAGGTTGAGAATATCCTGTTCAAGAGCCTCTACCTGAGGCACCAGGGCTGCGATGGCGACAGCCGTCATACCCTCACAAAATTGGTTCAGCTGGGCAGCAGTAGTGCTCAAAATTTCCTGGGAGACTGGTTCCGCTAAAGTCAACATCTGCTGGCGAATTTCACCCCCGGTTAAGACCAATACCATTAAAACCTGGCGACCAAGGGTAGAGATGATCTCAATATGCTTGAACCTGGCTTTTTCAAGGTGCGGGGCGGTCACCAGCGAGGCCGCCTGCGACTGGTGGGCAAGGATAGAAGCTGCTAAACGCAACCAGTGGTCTACATCCTGACCAGCCTGGTAAAACTGATGGGATATCATGCGCTTCGTCTGTGGCGCTAAATCAGTTTGACCCATCAATTGGCGCACAAAATAACGGTATCCTTCTTCAGTTGGAACTCGTCCTGCTGAAGTGTGCGGTTGACGAAGAAAACCAGCTTCGGTCAGGGCTACCATCTCGTTGCGCACCGTCGCTGAGCTGATGGTGAGTCCGAACTTATCAACCAAAGTCTTCGAGCCAACTGGTTGGGCATTATCTATATAATCCCGCATTACCAAGGCAAGGATTAGCTTCTGCCGTTCACCGAGGTTCATAATTGTTTCCTAAAATTTAGCACTCTCGGATCGAGAGTGCTAAAACACACATATTTGATAATACCACGTCGATATCAGATCGTCAAGCAACCCCCCTTCAATCGGACAACTTCTTACAAAGCGTTAACATACAACCAGCAAATTACCAGGTTCAATCCTGCCTGCCTCGCAAGCTTTCCAATGCTCTGCTGAAATCTTCGGGATATCGCGCTTCGAATAATGAGAGTTGGTTCGAAACTGGATGGCTCAACTGGATGGATTTGGCATGCAATCCAGTTCGATGCAAGAGCAGTCCTTCAGATTGTGAAAAGCCTTGCAGAGAGTTATCAAGATTAGATTTTGGTACCTGGTCATCATTCCCGTATAAATCATCACCAATGATGGGTAATCCTTGCACAGCAAGGTGAACGCGGATTTGGTGTCTGCGGCCGCTTAGCGGAGAAGCCTCCAGCAGGCAATCACCCCCAAATCGCTCAAGGACCTTAAATTTGGTGATTGATGATTTCCCTTTTCGATGATCGACAACCGTGCGATGTCGCCGGCCAATGTTCACCCTGAGGGGGAGATCGGCAGTTTTATGATCCCAGTCTGGGCTCCCCGCAACCAACGCATGGTAAATTTTTGTGACCCGGCGATCTTGAAATTGGGTATTCAAGT
>JBEQLH010000033.1:14383-16997 GCA_040326075.1 Anaerolineales bacterium | reverse complement strand
CCTTTTCTAAATCGAGCAGAAGGGAGGCTTGGGGTAAGAAATCTAACAGGTTTTCTAATTCCGCCAAGGATGGTTGGCGGTTGCGGAGAAATGAGACCTTTGGGATTGGAAGCGAACGATTCATGCGACCTCGGTGGCGGGCTGGGATTGTCTCAAATGGGAGGGAAGGATACCTTCCATCGCCCGGTATTTCGCGACAGTGCGTCTGGCAACTGAGTAACCTTGTTCATCGAGGATTTCGGATATCTCGTTGTCACTCATTGGGGTTGTCTCATCTTCAATAATTTGCTTGAGTGCGGTACGCACCTGGAGGCTCCGGTCGAAGAATTTAGCCAAAGGAATGATGTGCCCATTCGGCATCTGGACAGATTTATTGGCAACTGCTCTGGAAATTGTAGACTCGTGTACCTCAAGTTCTTTTGCCAGACTCGCGCGGGTCAGAGGATGAAGGTGTATATCGCCGTGGATTATAAATTCACGCTGCAGGACGGCAAGGCGGGTCATTAATCGCACGATGGTAGTTGTTCGCTGCTGAAGACATTTTACCAAGAGTTCGGCGCGTCCCAAGTCGGATTTCCACTGTTCAGCATTGTCTTCCGATACCTGGCTAATTGCCTGGCGGAAGAGTGGGTTTACCCGTAATATTCCTGCGTAGGGTGAGAACACTTCTACAAAGAAGGGTGCGTCGAGTGATTCATCTGACGGTGCAATGATGGCATCCGGTTGAGTGTAAACCGGCGGTGTATCACTCTGTCCGCTGCGTATATCACCCCAGAAAGCACGTCCAGGAAATGGATTGAGATTTTCGCTGATGAAGCGGGCGATGTCTTCGATCTGAAGAGAAGAAATTCCAAGCTTGCGAGCCAGTTCGGGATATTGGTGGCGACTGAGTAAATCCATCCCCTCTTGAATCGCTCGAGAAGAATGCGGGGGAATAGTTTGGGTCTCAGATAGAATTTCTAGTTGGGCAAGCAGGGCCTCCTGGGGTGACGGAGAACCTACACCTACTGGATCGGCCCGTTGGATTTGATTAATCACCCGTTCAACACGTGACATAGGGACGTGATAATATCGAGCGATCTCAATAATCGGAGCCTCAAGTAATCCATCCTCATCCAGGTTTGAAAGGATAAAAGCCGCGATCTGCCGATCTTCCGGTGGCAGTTCTGGTGCTATTTGCTTCAATACATATGTTGGTAGATCTTCCTTAGCAGATTGCAGGTCTCGCTCTTGGGATGTATCGTCATCACTGCGTGACTTGATATAGTCGCAGCGAGGCGATACAAATACGATGGGTTGGTCCTGATTTGGAGATTGGACAGGGTTGCAGCGCGGACAGGGTCCACTACCAGTAAATTGTCGTTCGCAAATTGAGCAGCGGCGACTATCTTTGACCTCCAAAGCAGGATTGTTAGCAAGCTCAGCCTGAACTTTTTGTTCCAACTCAACAGCTGAAAGTTCGATTAATGCCATGGTTTGCGCTAAATGCGCAGTAGTCATGGGACGAATCTGGGTTGATGGACGTAAGCGTGTTTGAAGCATGTTGGTCACTTCTCTTTGAATGGTATTGTAATTCTATGGATTTTGATTGAGTTCAAATCTATGGTGCAAGAATCATGCCCGCCCGTTAAACAACAATACCGTCTATGATTATCAAGATAACCAAAGATTTGTCAAGTGAATTGCAGCAAGGAGGGGTTTACAATTTTGAAAGGTAAATCTATGGTCCTTCTGAATCTGGCTGGGGAGCAACTTGAACCAGGATTGTGGTTCCATCAGGGGGAGTATGCATGACCGCAATGTGACTGGCACCATCCTCAGGCACAAATGTGTATCCATAACAGCTGCCAATCCATTGATCCTCAACACCGAGATGTGGGTAAAGAGTACAGTCAGAAGGAACCTGATCGTTATCTGTTGCTTGAGATTGGCTGCCAATCTTCCATCCAGCCAACTTCCAGCGATCAGGGATAAGATCCGTGGATGCAACAAAAACGATCCCATCAAACGCCACCATGCCAGCGGGAAGAGGTCGCTCATCTGTGGCTGAGATTACTTTAGATGTTGAGGATTGAGGATTGTAATCAAGATTGCTGCTTGCAGAAAAGACCTGACCAGGTGGTTGGCTTTCGTCAGTACCAATAAGGGTTTCTGAACATGCGGAGGCCAATATCGCAGCAGTTAGAAGAATAAATATATTGGGGATTAATTTGATCAGATTTTTCACAGCAGCCTCTGTCATGCATGAAGAATAATGAGATCGACAGATGCGTATTTTTGTGCAAGAAGCGGGCCAAACAAATATGCAAAGTACTGCTGCTGTATTGAATAAAACCTCTGGTATCTTGATATATGGCAATCCCATCTTGGACCAGAGGCTTGGTGGAGTTGTTGTTAAAAAATTATTTGCGGAGGGAAATAAAGTGTGATTGAGTTAGTTGAAATTTCAGAAGGTTGGATAGAGTCATCTATTAGGTGATTGTTTGTTCCTGAGCAAGAATAATACACGATCAGTATCTCTGATTTGCTTGTGTTCAATAATCTCAAAAGCTGTGCTGAACTTTTCTGTGAAACGGTCTAAGTTGTAATCGGTGAAAATATCCTTGCGGACCTT
>JBEQLH010000033.1:7914-14283 GCA_040326075.1 Anaerolineales bacterium | reverse complement strand
GAGATACTCTGAGACTAGTTCGGTTTTGTGTTCTAAGGCGGCTGGAGAATAATTATGAAATTTTTCGTATTCTGCCCAATCAGTTTGAGAAGCTTTCCAAGATAATTTTTGGACGCCGCTTTCGAGACTTTCAATCAATCCTTGCAGCTGCTGTTTTTTTATTTGACCGCGATTCTTTGCGGGATCAATTTCCTTTTCGGAATACCTGTCTTGAGACTTTGCGTGTAAGTGAATATGGATATTGAGAGAGAAGTTGAGGGATGTTTTCTTGGGAAGTAATTTGCTGGCCAGGTCGAGGGGAATGCCATCGATATAAATTCGTAAAAGCTGGCTTAAACGCACATCGGAATACGACATCAATGCCAGTGGAGCCAGAAAGTGCTGGCAGAATTGGCGATATGCTGTCCAGGGCTCCCCTTCCTGGTAAGATTCAAATGATAAGGTATCAATTAATACAGGTTTCCCCCGATAGAATTGAATATTATAAGCGCTGCAATCCTTGAGCGACATTCCTTTCTGGAGGGCAAGTTTTTGGATCTCAAGGGTTCGCAGGGCGGCATTTTTTAGCTGGCTGAAACTCCATTCGTATGGATAAGAGATAAATGGAATCTTCTCGGGTTTAATAATTAACTTTTCAGGTGGGAAAATTCTATCAAAATCGGTGATCTCTTCATGAGGGATTAATGCACCAAGCTCTACCAATTCTTTATAGAGACCGGAATCCACTAATGATAAGTAATCTTCAAAACCAGATTTGTTGATCTGGCGATAGAGGATACCATTTTCTGTGTATAAAAATCCTGCCGGATCGCGGAAGGAGGCAGGATTGGCCGTTCTATTCGTCTTGTTCTTCATCATCCTGGCGGTTTGAGAACAGGTTGCGGAAAAAATCGGTTACCTTCTTTCGGTACACCCCCAAGATGAACAGACCGCCCATTAAGCTGGCCAATAACAATTGAATAAAATAGCTACCAGAACCTGGGTCCAAGTAAGTAAGATCACGTCCCAACGTTGAGAATAGAATTGTGATGTGTCCCGATAAATGTTGAATATCCATGTTCATATTTTTGCCTCCGGAATTATTGAGCTCGGTTTATTATAAGCGATATAAATTAATAGTAATCACCTGTTCACTCGATAGGCGTACAATCGATCGTCGTAAATGGGCTTTGTCTACCAATAATACTTTTATCCTCTATGCGGCCGTAATTGCCATTGAATAATTTGTCGAAAATTATCCGGAAGGTATTAACTGGCGTGATGGTTGAATCTAATTCGCTGACCGCATTACCAGGCAAATAATATGCGTTCAGGATTCCAAGCCGCTGCGATTTGTCAATATTTAAACCTTCGTAATCGATTGTGGCGCCATGATCGCTTTGAATAATGATTACCGGATCAGGATCGGATGATTCAATCAGGGTGTCAACGATCTCAATAAGTCTGGTATTCAAGTAAGTGATCTGATCAGCGTAGGCGGGTACCTCATCGGGCGGTGAATTTCTAAGGAAATCACCTTCGGCATCAACAATAAAGGGTGGATGGGGGAAGATTATATGTGCGTAAATAAATTTTGGTCCAGTTATGGTCTCAGGTATTTCAGGTAATGTATTTAAGGTGTATAAAACGCGATCGCGGTGTGAGGCTCGAGGGTTGTTGATAATTTCTTCTAGTTTCTTTGCTTTCTCAGGGTTGAGCACAAATGGCAGATCGATGATTATTTTGGTTGCGGTTGTATCCAGCAGCAGTTTTTCAAAATCATTGATGCCAATATACATGAATTTTCGTTTTGATCTTTCAAGTGCGGGATCGAGATGCAGATCAGGATTTTCCCAACGAAGCCATTTATAACCCGATTCGAATGTGACTATTGAGTAACCAAGATCGGTGAAATTCTTTTGAACTGTACTGGAGTGGATCATACTATCCAACGTAGAACCTGGATGGACAACCTCTGATAGCTGTGAGCCATCATCCAGATAGACCATGTTTAAAGTAGACGCCATAGAGAAGCGCGTGTCAGTATAGTTAGACTGGCTGCAGTGAGCGATATAGAAGCCCCTTGCCTCCAGACTTTCAAGAAATTTTGTGTTATCAGATACAAAATATTGATTGATAAAATCGCTGCGGGGATATCCATCAACCAGGATGTAGTATATATCAGGAGAAGATCGATTTTCAGGAAGACTTACATTTGCATTGGAGGTGACAGCTTCCGCTTGCTCATTCTCAGCATAATATGCGTTCACCTGGTAAGCTGACAGCTGATAAATCGGAAATATTAACAGGACAACTCCAAAGGCGTTTAAGAATCTGGTAAGTGGGATTAAATCTCGATGGCTCCGTAAGATTAACCATGCAACGAGAACGAAACTGATAATGTACAAAGGTATGAGCGATCTGTGCCTTCCAATGGAGAAACCGAAGATCATCCAGGTCCGGGAAAGAAAATTTACATGCCCATAGGAATAGAAAAGAAGCATGAATAAAGACGTGATCAAGGCTGTTTTGATCGGACTCCGGATTAAAGCTAACAGGACAGTATAAACCACCAGAGTCAAAACGAGTGAGGCGATCAGAGCTCGTATCCCTTGGCTCAGATCCATCTCAGCAGCATTGTGGGCGATAAGAGCGAGGACTGGATAGACGCTGAATATAAAGGGAAAGAGAATTAATGAATTTTTGAGTTTTCTAATCACTTCAGGAGGTGAGGGAGACGAGAAGGAATAAGTTGACCATTAATTGTCATGAGCTGGTTATTGAACCGGAGCCAAATAGAGCAAAACCGCAATAAAGTGGCAGAGACTGCCCCCTAAGACAAAAAAATGCCAGACAGCGTGCATATAAGGAATTTTCTGTAAAGCATAAAAAATCACTCCAACCGTGTAGAATAATCCGCCAATAGCCAACCAGATTATGGCACCCAAGGGGATACTTGCTACCATTTCCCTGAAAATAAAAACACATAACCAACCCATGAGCAGGTAAGTCACAACTGAGAGTACCTGAAATCGTTCAATAAAAAGTACCTTGAAAACTACGCCGAATAGAGCTATTCCCCATACAATGAATAAAAATGTCCAGCCCGTGGAACCCCCAAGCCCAATTAAGAGGAAGGGTGTGTATGTCCCAGCGATAAGCAAATAAATCGATGCGTGGTCGAATATCTTGAATATGTGCTTGATGCGGGGTTGTTGAAATCCATGATACAAAGTTGACGAGAGATATAAGAGCACCAAACTGGCGCCGAATATGCTGAAGCTCACGATCTGGTAAACATCCCCAAAGAGGATCGCTAGTACAAGAAGCAATGTTAACCCAGCAATGCTGAGGCCTGAACCAATACCGTGAGTAATGCTGTGAAAAATTTCTTCCCCGAGAGTAAAGGGTCTTGATATTCTGGGTTGGGATAAATTTCCTAATTTTTGCAGCATTCTATCTCTCCGAATTCTGACCACATTCTATCTGTTGAACTATGCAAGATAACGAGGTAATTGTAATTGGGAAATCAGCTGATTACAATCTGATTAAGCAATCACTCATCGTTATGACCATTCATTTCCAATCTGATCAGTGTACATCATTGAACTTAATGGATATGAAGTGGAGCTCAGCGAGGTCCAGGGAGGAGGTCTGTAATAACCAATTTGACCGACTTCTGATTTAAAGCTGGAGATAACGGTCAATCCGTTTGTGGATCACAGCCAGGCTGCTCTCCCAGAAATCCGGTGAGTGGAGGTTTATATCAAATCGGGCGGCAAGATCGGCAGCGTTTGCCTGGCCAGTGCTGGAAAGCAAATCCTTGAAATCTGGGACAAAATCTGCCCCGCGCTGCTGGAAGATTGCGTACAATCCAGTACTGAATAGCAAGCCGAAAGCATAGGGGAAATTATAGAAGGAGATATCGAAGCGGTAATAATGTGGTTTCCAGGCCCACATGTACGGGTGCGGGTGATTTTCATCCAATCCCGCACCATAAGTGGCGATCTGAGCCTGGGAGATGATCTCACACAGATCATCTGCAGAGAGATCGGCATCCTGGCGGCGTTCAAAGACTTCCTTCTCAAAAATAAACCTGGAGGAGATGTCAACAATAACCTGAGTATCACCGACTAAAGTGGATTCCAGAATTGCCAGTTCTTCATCTTTTGAGGAGGCTGACTCAAGGGCTGCCTCCTGGATAATGGTCTCACAGAAGATGGAGGCTGTTTCAGCCAGGGTCATCGGAGTTATATACTGAAGAACATTTTTCCCTTTTTGGCATTCGATATGGTATGCGTGACCCAGCTCATGGGCAATAGTTGATACCTGATCAAGTGAACCATCAAAATTGCACAATACCCGCGACTCTTCTTTTGATGGTATGCGCATGCAAAATGCACCGCCACGTTTACCATCCCGAGGTCCAGCATCAATCCAGTTTTGGTCGAAAGCGCGCTGAGCAAAGTCAGCCAATTCCGCTGAGAAGAGACCGAAATTATGGGTAATGAAGTCTTGAGCATCTGACCAGCTAAACACGCGGTTGTTTTCCCCTACCGGGGCAAACAAATCCCACCAGGGGAGAGAATCTTTCCCAAATCGTTTTGCTTTGGCTTTCAGGTATTTTTGGAAGTATGGGAATGATCTCTGCATAGCGCCCATCATTACATCGAATGCCTCCTGATCAATACGGGCTATGTCAAGCGAAGGATGGAGGGCATCCTGGCGACCACGCCGCGAATTGAGCACATTAAAATATCCTTTAACTCCATTCATGCAGGCGGCTAATGGTTCGCGTACACTTTCCAGACCCTGAATTTCGGCATTAAAAGCTCGTTGGCGGATAGGACCATTTTGATTGTAACGGCGAATATTTTGCAGAGCAGCCAGTGGAAGAGATTGTGTCTTTCCGTCATAATCGAAATCAATCTTCAATTGGGAGGTGACTGTACCCTGTAATTTATACCAGGCTCTCACCCCGCTTAATGATAGTTCACTTGCCAGAGATTCCTCTGCATCGCTCATCAAGTATCGGCTCTGTTGGGCGGATTCCACTAAGTAAAATTCATGAGCCATGTTAGTTGGATTGATTTTTATTATGGATGCGAGATCGTCACCTAAAGCACCAATCCAACCACCAAATAATTTTTCGATTTGCTCAATACGGACATTCAATGCCTGGACCTGTGAATACAGGCGCATCGCTTCCATGTTGTAAGAATCGGTAGATGTGAATGAAGAAATATAATTCGTCAGTGTATTTGATAGCAGGTAAGCTGAGTTTAGGTGATCGATCATTTCAGCAGCCAGCTTTCCATTATGATTTAGGTTTACTGGCCCGGTTTGGGAATTCAGGCTGGTGATGTGATTGTCTTCTACAAATTGCTCCAAATCAGTCACTAATAATTGAGCATCAACAAATGCCAGTTCGAATTCCGGAGAGTTCAAACCGGGGTATACATTTGTTAAATCCCAGTGGGGAAGTTTTTCTGATTCTGTGTTCATACAAAATCCTTTACTTTTGTGATTGAAGCCAAGAATCCCATGAGTTCAGCTCATTAATTCCGTAAATTCATCCAGCAAAGGGAGTGATTCTTCACGATTCTTCGCTTCGAGCGAGATAACAATCTTTTTTATCCCATGCGCTTCCATATCATCAATGGTTCGTTCATCTGGTGGAGACCAGCAGAAAATGGAACACTCAATCGATCCAGGTTCACGATCGGTCTGATCTAACCTCTGGTTGATATCAGCAATGCCTGCTTTAATTTCGGACCATTCTGGATATCCAAGGATTGGCATCCAACCATCGCAATGATTTTCGATGAATTCTAACGTTTTTGTGCCAGTGCCACCACCTCCAATAATTGGAGGATTGGGACTCTGGTAAGGTTTTGGATATGATTTTATTCTGCTGAAGCTGACGAATTCTCCATGGTATTCAGCTTCTGCTTCCGTCCAGATGACTTTCATGGCCGCGATTTGTTCATCAAGCTGGCGATACCGGCTGCGGTAGCGGACACCATGATTTTCCATTTCCTCAGCAAGCCATCCCGCGCCAACGCCAAAAATGAAACGACCAGAAGAAATTTGGTCAACTGTAGCGACTGTTTTGGCAAGAGAAATAGCATCGTGTTCTAATACCAGCGAGACACCTGTTCCAATCTTTATTGAGTTTGTAACTTTAGCAGCAACTGTTGAAGCGATGAACGGATCGTAAGTTTGCCAATAATAATCAGGTAATGGAGGCTGCCTTTTTCCTGAGGATAAGAAGCTTACCGGTATGTGGGTATGCTCAGAGAACCAAACGGATTCGAACCCTCTCACTTCAGATAAATGGGCAAATTCATCTGGTTGGATTGAACGCTCAGTGGCGAATAGGTGTGTGCC
>JBEQLH010000033.1:5174-7814 GCA_040326075.1 Anaerolineales bacterium | reverse complement strand
TTGACAGATAATCCGACCCCCGAAACATTTGAAGAATTCAAGAACTCATTCTCTTATGGCACGCGCAGTGATATGAATTATAAATTCCTCAAGAGCCTTTCAGAAGAGGATGCTGGGCAATTCTTTCAAGAACTATTATGGAAATTAGGTGAGGCAAGTAATGATGGAGATTTCGAACCAATAATCAGGCACATATTTCATTGGCAGATCAAAGCATACACAGGCAAGCCAAACTGGGAATATGAGGATGCGCCCTTCACTTCGATGGGTAAACCGGTCTCTAAAGCCAAGATCGGCTTATTAACTACCAGTGGGCATTTTGTTGAAGGTGATGACCCGAAACCTTTTGGGGTCCAGGACTTGAGCCAGGATGAAGCGCATTCGCGGATCTCAGAATTTCTCAAGAGCGAGCCTGTGCTCTCCGAAATTCCGGTTGACATTGCCAGGGAGAAACTGCGGGTCCGGCATGGGGGATATGATATCCGTGCTGCTCAGGCAGATCCCAATACCGTGCTGCCGATCGACAGGCTGATCGAGCTTGAGACAGAAGGTGAATTAGGCCAGGTATTGGGAAATGCATATTCATTTGTTGGCGCGACCGCTCAAAAACGATTAATCAATGAATCAGGTCCGCTGTGGGCAGAAATGCTCAAAGATCAATGGGTAGATGGAATGATCCTGGTCCCGGTGTGACCGGTGTGTCATGTGTCCGTGGGACATATAGCGCGTATATTTGAGTCAGCAGGCATCCCCACAATCACTTTCGGTGTCCGAGCTTTCAAGAGCAAAATGGTTCCGATGCGAATCCCGCGTTTGGTGATCACGCCAGAGTTAATGGGAAAAACTTTGGGGATGCCAAATGATGTGACAATACAACGAAAGTATCTTGAGATCGGGCTTGACTTACTGGAAAATGCTTCTCTAGGAAATAGTATGGTGGAATTGGAGAGGTAATCTACAATAAAGTGAGCTGCCCTTTCCTGAAATCTCAGCCAAATTGGATGGTCAGAATTTGAACTAGATTAATTCAGGATCGCCTGAATCAAGGTTTTCATAAAGTCTCAATCTGACTTAGATGTAGTTAGTCTTCTTCTTCGTCTGAGGAGGTAGATGGTAATTATTCCTATAATGAGAATAATTACCGAGCAAAGAAGGCTGAGAACAAAAACCAACCCAACACGATTAATCGTTTCAAGTATGGCTTTATAAAATGGATTTGGACCACCACCAGCCGGGACTGGGATCGCATCCAGGATGCAATCCACGCAAGCAGGTAAGTTCTCTGAACGCCAGGTGTTGTACTTACTTCGTAAATCAAGAAGAGGATTAGGTCCACCTTTAGCTTCAACGACCGAAATAAAGAGCCAGGGGAGAGCATGATCGTTGGGAGATGGATCTTTACCAATACCGGTGGAGAATGGTGGCTGGTCCGATTTGGATACGGCGATGAAAGCTGCCTGAGCCGTCTGGTGGAAACCCGGTTGATTGCAGCGGCGATCCCCTCCGGCGGCAGAGGCGGTCTCGAGTGCACGCAGCAGGCGGTCTGAAAGCTCAACTGGACCGAGGTCGGTCGCCATAAAGGCTGACAGTGCATCATCAATGACCGCCTGGCTCTCCAGTGTATTTCCCTGGGCGCTGACAGCAAATGCTATATCTTGTCGATCGCCCGCCCAATCATTGTTGTCTTCTCCAGTAAATCCGGCAGATTGAATATTCTCACCTTGAAAGGTGACCACACCGTATTGGCGATCATCTACCATCTCATCATAATCGTCACGGCTTACATGGTCGATGATCTGGCTGGCACTTTTCCCTTGAAGGAGTAAGTTGAGAACCTGAGATTGATTCTTTGGAGTAAATGCGGCTTGTATTGCCGCGGCTCCCTTTCCAGGAGCTAAGGCTGCCAGCGTCGCGGCTGAGATGGGGACACATGATGCTCCTGCAGTGCCGACATCACCTGTTGTAGGATCGACAGCAACGATTGAATAAGTGCTCTGATTTTCCACAACAGCGCGGTATATAAGAGTCTCTATAGATCCTGAAGTATTGAAACACCAGGTCAAACCAATCAGACAGATCAGTCCAATGATTGTTTGAATCAATTTTTTATTCCTGGCATGCATACCAATCTCCTCGAATGTAATAACCAACATAACATCGGAAAGTTTCTAATGATTTGATATTTGTAACTTTTAGCTTAGTTGTGCATAATATTATTAGAGGAGCCGGATGCTCAACTTTAAAGATTTGTACGAATCCTATGCAGCAGAAGTCTACCGATTTGCCATTTGGTTGGCAGGTGATAGTTCAGAGGCAGAGGACATCACTTCTGAGACGTTTATTCGAGCCTGGGCTCATAATAGTAATATTCGCACCGAAACCCTGAAAGCATATCTCTTCACAATCGCCCGTAATATCTATCTGGAGCAATTGAGGAAGCGAAAGCACCAGGTCAATCTTGATCATTCATATCCTGATCCCACTCCTGAACCCGATAAAGTAGTTGAATCGCAATTGGAATTACAAAGAATTCAACGTCTTTTACAAACATTTCCGGAAGTTGATCGGGCAGCTTTCGTTTTACGGGTTCAGCATGAACTGCCCTACGCAGAAATTGCCCGTGTCCTGGGTCTTTCCCTG
>JBEQLH010000033.1:0-5074 GCA_040326075.1 Anaerolineales bacterium | reverse complement strand
TGGTTGAAAGAGGATGTTGCAGAGATGGCGAACCCATCACAGGATGGCACAGATACCTGGACACGTTTTGTTGCTCACGTCACCAATCCGGTGACCTGGAAAAGTCTGCTTTACCTGTTTATAAAATTCCCACTTGGTATGGCGACATTTGTGATTCTGGTCGTGCTGCTCTCACTGACTGTGGCTTTCCTTGGCATGCCTTTATTTTATGAGTTCCTCCCAGAATTCCAAATCGGTATGTTCTTTGGTCCTGATCTCCCAGCTTGGGAGATAGACACCATGGGTGATGCCCTGCTTGGTGTTCTGATCGGTTTGATCCTGTGGCCAGTGACATTGCAGGTAGCAAATGGATTGGCCTGGGTGCACGCAAAGTTTGCCAGGATAATGTTGAGTGTGAACCCAATGGATAATCAGCGGATATAATGATCCATGATGTTATTTCCTGAACAAGGCATTTGCCAACATACCAAAGGCAAGAGCTGAAGCCAGGAAACATAATCCTGCGCCAATGTAATCATACTCATTGAATACTGCCAATATTCCGGCAAGAAGAGCAATAATCCCGATAACAAATCCACCTAAAACACTCAAACCAGCCCAAACTGGCGATCGTTTCTCATCCATTTACATCTCCTTTAATGCAATTGACTCATTCAAAGTTAAACCTGAGTATGTTCTTTACGTTTACTAACAACTCTTAGTGCAGGTTCATCAATCATTTACAATCATACAATCACACGCAACCTCTTGTGTAATACTTTTATCTCAAGGCGATGGGCTTTAAGATAGGGAATTTCACCATCGGTTTCAACTGCGATTGGCTCTTTCGATTCGATCAAGACTCGTTGAGCCCGGTACATGCTCACGATTGGTTCATTAACATGGGTTCCTCGCATGAGTTTTGGGATCATACGTAGAATGGTAAAGCGACCAACCTTTTGGCTGACCATCAAGTCAAATAATCCATCATCAGCACGGGCATCCGGGCAGAACCAAAAACCATTCCCTAAACAGCGACCATTCATCACAGCGGTGATAGTTGTAGGTTGATCGAACGGTGCTTGATCATCTAATTGAATACGCAGGTTCAGGATAGGGAAATTTATTAGAGTCTTGAATATCGCCGCAAGGTAGGCAGATAGCCCTTTGAAATAGGATGGGATTGTCATCAGGTCCTGTGCACTTTGAGCACCGAATCCCACGTCAAAACTGTTCACGAAGTAGTGTGGACCACTTCCAACTTCTGGTCTTGGACGATCTCCGGATATGCGCCCGACATCGAATAATTTCGTCTGTCCCCGCGCAATCTTTCGTACAGCTGTATTCCAATCAAATGGTTTACTGCCGATAGGTGTCTCCGGGGGAATCATTTTGGCGAAATCATCGCCTCTCCCAAGCGGGACGATGCCCAGTGGCATCGTTTCACGCTCTCCAGAGGCGCGCATGAGACCATTAACGATTTCATGGATCGTTCCATCTCCACCAATGGCAATAATTTGCGAATATTCTTGGGGTGCTTGTTGGGCAAGTTCTTGTGCTTCAAGAGGTGCGCTGGTGGCGACAACATCGAATTTGATCCCTTGCTCTAGTAGTGCGCGCTCAACCAAAGGCCAGTGCGCTTGAGCACGGCCATTTCCAGCAATTGGATTGTAGATAATCAGAGTAGGCATGAATTGTGAAGTCATCAAGTGAATACAGGTGGGTAGTATCTAATGTAAGTTACACAGAACCGGCAATTTATGTTCCGGGAGAAGATTCGATAAATCCCTTTGTCAATTGGAATTATTGTAAATCAATTTAGCAATTCATGATTAGGTTTCTGGGAAATTAATGAGAGATATGACTATTCGTTTCTTCAGCAAGCAGAGCACGTCTGACAGCATAAGTTTTGGACAGTTAAATCCGTTCATGTACGTATAGTTGTTCGCTTATGAAATCAGTCAAGTCGGTTACCCAGTTTGGGGGATATGGTTGGGGAAATTATTTTTGACCGGAAAAAATATATTTTTGGTTTAGAGATCATCAGCATTTAATATTTATTGACAAGCAGAAATTCATATTAGTTACTCGGTGGAAGTCGCGAAAATTAGTTATTTAATCGAGAGAGCTCGTAATAATAATGGAATCCGTAGAAAATCAGAGTATAATCCTCTGAATTCGATTTATGATTATTGTTGTTTGGGTTTTGATTCTAAACTAAGAGGATTCATGGCAAATACGAAGTCAGTAATTGCAGAGGCAGATTCGATAAATATTGACAGGTTAACTATGCTCGCTTTTTTGGCAGTCGTGATACTCGGCGGCAGCAATGCAGTTGCCGTCCGTATCAGTAATTTCGAGTTGCCACCTTTCTGGGGAGCGACTTTGCGTTTTGCAGCAGCAGCGGTGATATTTTGGGTGATTGTCATAATACGGCACATTGAATTACCACGAGGACGGGCTTTGTTTGGAGCGCTTATCTATGGAGCCTTGACCATTGGAATCAGCTATGCTTTCCTCTATTGGGCATTAGTTTATGTCCCTGCCAGCCTGGCTATTGTTTTCCTAACCCTTGGGCCATTGTTCACTTTCCTTTTAGCCTGGGTGCATGGGCAAGAATCTTTCCGTTGGAGGGGATTGATCGGTGCACTCGTTGCCTTTGCAGGGATTTTGATCGGACTAGGATCTGAAATTGGTTCCAGTATTCCTCTGGTTCCACTGCTGGCATTGATTGTAGGTGTCGCAGTGACTGCAGAAGGGACAGTGCTGTATAAGTCCTTTCCAAGTGGTGAACCGCTGGTCGTAAATGCAGTTGCATTATCTATTGGGGCGGCAATATTGCTGTTGATTTCTATTGTCTCTGGTGAGACTTGGAGCCTTCCAGTGACTCAAGCGACATGGATCGCATACGGGTATCTGGTGTTGGGAGGCTCGGTTGTGATGTTTTATTCGTTCCTGTATGTGCTTGAACGCTGGACAGCTTCAGCGACATCTTATTCTTTGCTGCTGATCCCCGTCGCGACGATCGTCATCGCCGCCTGGTTGTTGAACGAAGAAGTTTCAACTCGCTTCCTGTTCGGGAGTGCAATTGTTCTCGTGGGGGTTTGGTTTGGGGCGATTGCACAGCCTAAAAGTGTTAAATCAAGAGGGGAACCTGAGCCCTAAATCAATTATCTTACCTGACAACACCAGCAAATACTTCAATTTCTCCTATCCTTCAAACATTTATTTAACCAAAATCTGCACAACAAGACAAGTTGTCATTTCTGTACTCCCTAGTGCGACAAAATTCGAAATATATAATAATTTGGGAGAGCACAACAAGCTTACCAAACAGTATATGAAACCGATCGGTAAGAAGCTTGTGTCCATGGAACTTGATCGGGTAGACAACGAGGAGAAGCTTTCGCGGACTGAGGCTGTTCCTTTAAGGTAAATCGGAGATGTCAGGCACATCTTTGATTCAAGGAATCATGAGATAATTTTGTTATGGAAAACGATTCAAGCGTAAATCCCGACTGGATAATTTCCTCCGAAGAGCTGACTTCTTGGGCACACCTGCGAGACAGCAATCGACCTGCACTGACTGGCAGCCCCAAGTGGCGCAATTATGTGACCTTTTTGGAAAATAAGCTGCACGAGTACGGTGTCATTGATCTTTTCAAGAATCGCTGGCCCTTTGAGCGTTGGTACACCTCGGATGACGCCACAAACTGGTCGTTGGTTTCGGATGGACAGCCAGTGCAGGTAAGCCACTATGATGCGTATTCCGGCTCTACGGGACCTGAAGGGATCACTGCTCAATTACTGTATTACGATCACGACCATCCACCCCAATCACTGAAAGACAAAATCGTCGTCTTTCCAACGCTACCACACCCGCAGCCGCCATTTGATGACGATTACCTGATGTATTCCACATTCACCGATTTTGAATACCGCAGTGACGACCCATTCGGACCGCTGTTTACATATATTGATCCAGCTGACACGTTTACTTTCGATACCATGTACCAGCTGCAGCAGCAATTTCATGAGATTGCTATGGCTGGTGGCGCCGCAGGTTTAATTAAGATTTGCGATATGGCCTATGACCGAACCGTGGGTTTGTACACGTTTCCGGTACCCACCTTACATGACATGCCTGGCCTGATCCTGGACCGGGATGCTGGCGCACAGGTGGTTGCGGATGCCAAAGCCGGGAAGATGGCGACCTTGCGGTTGGAAGCCACAGTCGAACCCAGCGAAGCGGTGCAGCTAATTGCCTATTTGCCAGGCAAGTATTACGGTACACCGCAAGACGAGCAGATTTTGCTGGTCAATCACACGGATGGTCCTTCAATCACACAAGACAACGGGGCGCTTGGCTTGCTGGCAATCGTCAAGTATTTTTCAAATTTACCGCAGGAAGAACGTGAACGGACGCTGACCATATTTCTGGATTGTCGTCATTATATTCCGGGTATGGAGACTGCCCATCAGGCGGTGTCCTGGCTGGATAAATATCCAGAAGCGCGGGAGAAGATTGTGGCGATGATCCATATTGAGCATTTGGGCGAGATGGATTATCGTGAAGTGAATGGCCGTGTCGAAGCGGTGGGTCTCCCGGAGCAATCCTACTTGTGGGTGCGGGATAATCAGCGCTTGATTGATATGGCGATTCAGGCGGTCAAAATCCATGATTTACGCCGCGTGCAGGTCGTGGCTCCAGAACGCCCGGGGTTAAATGGCGGCATTCAGCAATGGTGGTGGGGGGTTGGTGTCCTGGGACTGTCTGAGCACCATCTGGATACCGGACAGCCATACTTGGATATTCCAGGTTTCGGCATGGCGGGCTTTCTGGGTTACTACTGGACAACGACCAGCGGCATCGAACGCTGGAGTTGTGATCATGCGCTTCGTCAAATCAGAACAATGACGCAATTGACCAAGTTTCTTATGCAGGCGGAGCTGGCAGAGATTCAACCCAAGCGAAGTTAGGGTGAATTCGGATGTAGATTCAAATTAGGAAATCAATGCCTGGGTCGCAGTATTAAGTGGAACGCCTGTTTGCTGATCACTTATGAGAATAGGTGGGCTGAAACTTACTCAAGGG
>JBEQLH010000195.1:0-5976 GCA_040326075.1 Anaerolineales bacterium | reverse complement strand
GGATGGGTTACTATGCCGGGGCTGTTGAGCTTAAATTCAAATACAACCACAAGAGGAGCTTCTGGGAAAATGCACGCAAATTCCATAAAAAAATACAGCCGAAATACACCAACAAGGTCTTGTTCAAGGACATCCTCAATTGGTTATATCTGGAGCCAACGATTTTCGAGGCGATGAATTTCAAAAAACTGGGCGGGCTTGTCCCTCCGGATTCAACCAGATATCAAAAGTTATCCGCCTTCAGCAAGAAAGAAGATGTCGTCTTGAAGTTATTGCAGCGGGACAAAATCGAATCGCTGGAGACAAAACATTGGGGTGTTGCAGTCACCAATCTCGGCCGCCTGGATTTCCCGAAGACTTATGGCACGCTTGAACTGGATCGTTTGATGATGCAGCCTGGCGGCGCCGTCCCATTGACGAATGTCAATCTGGTGCTTGGTGGGGTGACCTGCTCCGGCAAACTCAGTCTGATTGTTGAATATGCCGAGGAAGCTGTTGACACCGCGACAGTTGAGAAAATTAAAGACAAGGCAATGGAATTTTTGCTGCAGTGATTGAAACAGACTGTACTTGATTGGATGGAGCTTTAAGCGCAAGGACATAGCGGGAAGGTCTGGAACGAGGCGGTATAACACCATAGAAGACCATGGCGATGAGTGGAGATGGTATTCCCGGAACTTCAATATTCGCAGGTGCGCACCGTGCCACGTAAAGGATGATTCTATAGAAAGTTTGCCTGAACATTGGTGTTCAACCAGATAGAAGAGGTATGTTTCGAATCTCTGGTAAAGAAAAATATCGGGAGCGAGAATTGAAGGCCCCCAGCCAGCCCCGCTCTCGTTTGCGCCCCCGAAGTGCAACGGAGGGGGCGGTTGGGGGTGATTATTTAAGTTATCGGCAGGTGGGATGGAGTGGTGCCCTACCATGGGAGTATTGGAAGCAGGAAAATCTTTAACGGTTTTTCTTCAACTGAGCACGATTGCTAAGAAAACGGAGATTATCGTATCCCGGCACTCCAACCCCTGTGAATCCAAGCATGGCTTTCACACCGAGGACTTCTCAAGATCATCTTTTCAACTCAGATTTAACCCAAACCTCGTAACATGATGCACGCGCAAGTGCTTTATCACTTTCCGATACTCGTGCTGTGCCTATGTAGTCCAATGGATCGAAACGGGTCGTGAATTCGTAGCCCGCCTCTCCTCCAACTTCGATCCAGTAACGGTCATCACTGATTCTCTGAGCATCATCGCAGTGAATCACAAAGGCATCTGGACGAAGGATCTCAACCATCTGCATCGGCTGGGTTATATTTTGCTGCTTCATTTGAATGACTATTGGCGTTACCAGCCCTACTTCATCCAACATGATCAGCTCGGAATAATATCCTATATACCCTAACGGCTCGAGTTGTATGGTGGCTCCCTCTTCCATATTCAGGAACAGCCACTTGCCAATAGGTTTAAGTGAACCCTCGTGGCGGTAATGCTGAAAGTCGCGATAGTATCTGGCACCTCTGAAAGCTTCAGACACGCTCAGCAGCAATACAACCGCTGGTAGGAGATAACTCAGCATTCGTGAGATGTGGCTTTTATATCGGACATCCCATAGGTGCCCAAGACAATAGCCACTTAAGATGCAAGTTGACCAGATGGCGGCCACAAAGTAGCGGTTGAAGAATGTGATCCTGAAAACTGTCAACCGAATAATCTCAAGGATGAGAAAGCCGACGATCGGATACAGCTTCCGTTTTCGCAGTGCTAAGATTGCTCCTACTGTGGTGAGAGTAATGGAGAGAACGGTGGCAAATGTGTTGACAGCATCGATCCGGGTAGATAGATTGTAAAGTGTTGAGCCCTTCAAGACGTCCCCTATTGGCTTGAGGCGAACAAGCAGCATCGAGAATGCGGGCTCGATGAAATCTACGTTATATGCATGGCCACGGATGGTATAGGCCCAATATTTTGCGATAATCGTCATGGGAATTGGCGTACCAAAGGAAAAGAATGCGAACAGCAGCCAGGGGAAGTAGGTTGCGGAAGCAAGGCCCACTACAATCAAGCCTGCTCGACGATCCTTTTGGAAGGTAGCAAACCCGATGATCATCAGCCATAGTGCGGTGTCAATTCGCACCCAAAGCATTAATCCCAAAAGGATCCCTGTCCAATACCATCGTTTACGCTGGAATGTAGACCATGACGCTGCCATGAAAAGTAGGACAAGAGGAGTCTCCATACCGAGCATATCTAAATGCAAGAGCCTGGGTGAAAGTATGAGAAGCAACAGGGCAAACAAACGTTGGGCGGGCGAAACGCGAGCAGCTTCTAGCCCTCGATAGGTGAAATAAAGTGTTCCCAACCCAGCCAGCAGATTGAATAGCCACGCACCGGGCACCGGGTCTTTACAGAGCAAGTTCCATAGTGCCATGAGAAATGTGAACATTGGCGTTGTCGTGCCATAAACGTGTTGCCCCGGGTTGTAGGTGAAGCCACGACCCTCAGCCAGATTTTGGGCGAAACGGAAAGTGATGAAGGCATCTTCTGCAACGTAACCCGTGTACACTACCCAGGCGATGCGAAGAATTAGGCTCGCCAGCAAGAGCATGATCAGGAGTTTATTTCTCTTCCAAATGCCTTGGATAATCTCCCACAATCTCATTATTGTTGGTACTCCTGCAGCCCTTCAAGTAGGGGCATCGAGGCATGAGTAATTATTTGCCCCCGATGATTATTCTATGCGGAGACTTTAGGTGTGCAACTTTGGGGTGAGATTCGATCGAACGAAACGAGGCAAAAGAGCCGATCATATTTCGCCGAATAGAGTGGATTCGCGATTTCCGGGGGCAGGCTGCCACCTGGCCCCGGTTGCGCAGTAAACGACGCTTGAGGGTAGTTTGATTATGGGACTCATCGGAAGCTCGACTGAATTTCCATGCTGGGAACAATTCGTGACTATTCTGAAGAGAGAAATCTATGAAGCAGCTAAGACGAGTGCCCCTTTAATCTTCTATATTCAGTCTTTTTATTGTACTATAGAGCGTAATACGATAACTAGATCGATAAGGAAACGGTATGGAGAGAGCCACTGTATCTACAAAATATCAAGTAGTCATCCCGAAGAAAGTCAGAGACAAACTCGGGATTAAACCTGGTCAGAAAGTGCATGTCATTCCGTATATGGGGCGAATTGAACTGATCCCTGTCCTGTCTATTCGGGAGAGTCGTGGGTTTCTGAAAGGGATAGATACGAAAATCGATAGGGAGCCAGATCGCGAATGAACATCGTTGAATCATCGGGCTGGCTTGAATACTTTGCGGGTGGACCCAATGCCGAATTCTTCAGTGAGCCGATCGAAGAATCATCCGAACTGCTTGTCCCGACAATAAGTCTCTATGAAGTTTTCAAGCGTGTTTTACAACAGCGAGATGAAAGTGAAGCTCTGCGAGCGATCGCATTTATGCAATCTGGAGAAATAATCGATTTGACGAGCACGATCGCACTCCACGCTGCGAAAATCTCGACTGAGTTGAAAATCCCGATGGCGGATAGTGTGATGCTTGCGACAGCACGAGAATCTGATGCAGTTCTTTGGACCCAGGATTCTGATTTCGAAGATCTGAAAGATGTGCGTTATACAACGGCAAGGTGAAAGCGCGGAGAGTACCCTCTCACTTTTTGGAGAGCACAAAGGACAGGCTGAACCTCTTGGAGGTCAACAGGAGAGACCGCGATCAATCCCCACAAAGAGTGCGGGACTACGCGGCGATGCGATAGAAACAGACTCCGATTGTGGGAATAATCGGAAGCAGATCGGTAGATTTAATGAGGGGGATTAATGTCAGAACCCAGGTAAGCGAGGCAATTGCAGGAAGAAAGTGCACTTTTCTGTTTCGAAAATCAAGCCTACTTTACCAACGTTGATTCAACAAAACCCGATATTCCTCCGCCAACCGATACTTCCTACCCCGCTTCGATGGGTCAGCGACTTCCAGCCAGCCATCCGCTACCCAGCCGGTGAGCAAATCCCTTGTCTGGCGGACTGAAATACCTAATAAGTTGGCAACATCGAAGGAGCGAACAAGTTCTTGGGTGCTAAATAACCCTAATACCCGCCGGGCACGATGATCGAGAGAGCGTAATAGTGCAAGAGCTTCCTGGTCTATATCTTCTATTATCTCACTTCTGATCTGCTCGGACACCCGTTCAAAGACAACTGCCATGCCTCTTAAAAAATAATCCAACCAGGAGGTAATATCAGCCTCATTGCGGCCAAAATAATAGTTGTGGTTTGGATGCGTAACGAGTGCATCGTAATAACCCTGCAAATCTTGGGCGTAGAATTCTTCCAACGCAAAGAACTTACCCAGATCATAGCTGGCTTTGTACAAAATCCAGGTGGTGAGCATCCTCCCCGTACGTCCATTGCCATCAAAGAAAGGGTGAATGGTCTCAAATTGATAATGTGCCACCCCTGCTACCACAGGGATCGGCATATCCTTACTAGTTTTGTGAACCCAAGCCACCAATTCTTTCATAAGGCTCGGCACATCCACCGCTTCTGGCGGCATGTACACGATCTGCCCGCTGTTTTCCCGGATTATATTTTGCCCATCCCGATAGGGTGTTGGCCTGGCTCTCCGGCCTGAGTAAAGAATTGCATGTAACTTTCGGACTCGTTCCTCGGTGATTTTTTTTTCGCCCTCTACCCACTTCTCCATTAGCTGCAATGCCTGATAATAGCGTTGAACCTCTTGCACGTCCCGCTCACGGCCAGGGAACTGTCTTCCTTGTTGCACCACCATTTCGGTCTCTTTTAAGGTCAAACGGTTCCCCTCGATCAACGTCGAATAATGTGTGGATCGAATATTGGCTTGAAGACGCAGCACTTCTGCCACAGCGGGGGGCAGCATGGTCAGGCGCACCGTTTCTCGCACACGTTCAATTGTCTGTAGATAACGCACAATTGAGGGTGTCAGTTCAAACTTATATGTCATACCCACATTATATCATTTCCGCCCTTAAAGCGCCGATAAACCGCCGTTAAAGCCAAGCTGCTTTCGCCTCTGTTTCAACCGTTTCTTTAATGCCATCAAGAAGTCAACTACCAATCGCTAAGAGGGTGGTAATTGACGTAAAGTGACAGCGCGACAAGAGGGTGGGGAGAGGATAGATAGGCTTTCTGCCTATACGCGTAATCGGAAGTTAGTGTTTCTGCTAGTTAGCTGTTTCATGGGCGATCCATCTTATTGATTAATTCCCCTTGATTAAGTCGTTTTGAAGAAGAACTAGAATCCACAAACTCCTCAATCACCCTTCAACCATAACTACATCACACAATCCGCTGCAATCCCATCTCATCGCGCCAATCCTTGGAAAATAATCCTGACCACTCGTTTCCATGCAGATTTGAGGGATTCGTTCAAAGTGTCAATAAAGAATTGAATTGTTGACACTTATGGTGTAAAGTGTAAATAGCAATGGCGCTTGTTGACAAGGAAACTCTATGAAGCCAGAAGATTTCAAGACCACCGCGGCTGGCGAGGTAATCCAGAGCAGAAAAGGCTACTGGGCGTTCATCCCTGATCCGCTACCGCCGAGTATAGGATGGCCTTCTGCCTTGATCTCTGCGGTGGGGGCGGCTGAGCGTGCATTGGGCAAACTTGACAGTCTGGCCGGTACATTGCCCTCAGCGCATATACTTGTTCGACCCTTTATCCGCCGAGAAGCGGTTTTATCATCGCGCATTGAAGGTACGCGCGCTTCACTAAACGATATATATATCTATGAAGCTACTCAGCTTTCCTACCTTGAATCCACAACAGATGTCCGCGAGGTTCATAATTATGTTAAAGCTTTGGATTATGGCCTTGAGCGTCTAAGTTCATTGCCGGTAAGCTTGCGTCTGATCCGTGAGATGCAAGCAGTTCTGATGGAGGGTGTCCGTGGTGAACACCTGACTTCCGGTGAGTTCCGCCA
>JBEQLH010000194.1:0-5983 GCA_040326075.1 Anaerolineales bacterium | reverse complement strand
TGTTAGCTGACCACTGCTTCGGTCGAGGCATTCTTCTGTTGACATAGTTCCTCCTCACTGAATATCTGGAAAATTGGGATTATCTCTCTCTACTATCGCTTTTAGGCTGTACATACCCAAGTTGAGTTGAGATATTGTGAGCAATGTCCTTCAGTGGTTCAACGAACTTTTCTATCTGGTCTGGCCCCATCCGATAGCTTGGGCCAGAGATACTGACTGTTGCTACAACCCGTCCCGTGTGATCGCGGATGGGGGCCGCAACTGCGCTCAAGCCTTCTTCATATTCTTCGTGCGTGATGGCGTAACCCTGTTCGCGCACGTGCTCTAGCGCTTGCTCTAAAGCGCGCCTATCTACAATTGAGTTCTCTGTGCATGGCAACAACGTGCTGGACAACAACACGTCCCGCTCTTCTGTCGTTAGAAACGCCAGAAACGCCTTGCCAGTGGAGGTGCAGTGCAGCGGGGTCCGTCGACCAAGCCTGCCAGCGTGTTGGATCGATTTAGGGCTGGAGATGTTCTCTATATTCACACATTCATTGCCATCCAGAACTGTGATATTGACAGTCTCCTGAGTCTGCGCGGCCAGATTCCTCAGTGGGATCAACGCTACCTTACGCAAATCCATGCGTTCAAGCACAGCGCCAGCCAGATCAAGCAAACCAAGGCCTAACCACCACTTTCCGGTATCTGGATTTTGATCAACAAAGCCTTCTTTACGGAGGGTCGAGAGGAGCCGAGACACTGTGCTCTTGTGAATCCCCACTTGCTGACTGAGAATTGTGACTCCCATTTCAGTGTCATTTTCCATAAAACAACGCAAGATAGCGCTAGCACGCTGTATCGTCTGGACCGAAGAACTGGACTGTCGCTCCTCACCGAGCAAATGCACACCTTTCCGCATAGTGGCCATTTCACCACCAGTGTTGTTTCACATAGTGAAACTGTGTCTCTTTATTTGCAACAGAATTATACAGGCATCCTTAGGCAGTGTCAAATAAAAGCCGGGGTGGAATAATTGGCAAACGCGCCTGCAGCTCAATGGATATAGCACCCAGCTCCGAAGCAGGCGCAAAGGTGTCTATTGAGTATATCTGGTAAAAATGCGTCTATTAAACCTAGATATAGGGGGGAAAAGCGTCTATTTCGTCTATTTCTTTTAATATTTCTATCCAGGATGCCCCAGGGTTGATCTAGTTGCAGCAAGGATCAAAAATCTCATCGCTTAAAAATGATAATTACTATCGCATATAGGGGAGTTTAAGATTATAATCCCTCAATTGTGGGGTGTTTCAGGTGACCCCGGCAGGACTCGAATTGAATCTTCCTGTTGGAATCTGCAACCAGATCCTGGAAGGGAAAACGATGAAGAGTGATGTGATAATTATTGGTGGGGGAATCCATGGAGTAAGTTTGGCTTTCCACCTGGCTCAAAAGGGGGTGAAACCAATCATTTTGGAGAAGGAATTTATCGCAGCTGGCGCGACTGGACGATCAGGCGGCCTGGTGCGGATGCATTATGACCTGGCACCAGAATCGCACCTGGCTTGGATTTCATTCCAGTATTTTCGCTATTGGTCTGAGGTTGTTGGTGGAGACAGCGGATTCACCCGGACAGGATTTTTGCAATTTGTCGACGCTGATTCTGGGAAGGCAATAAGAGCCAACGTCCAGATGCAGCAGGAGATCGGAATCCCAACTTTTCTCATCGATGGAGATGATGTAAAACGATTAGCACCGGCATTGTATACGGATGATATCGAAACGGCAGCTTTCGAACCTGAGTCTGGGTATGCTGATCCGAGCAGCTGCACCAGCACATTAATGGATAGAGCCAGGGAGGGTGGAGCGAAATTGATCCAGGATTGTGAAGTATTTGCCATCTCTTCTAGGAATGATCGGATTCAAGGGGTTAAGACTAACCAGGGTGGTTTTTCAGCACCTATTGTGGTTAATTGTGCTGGAGCATGGGCAGCAAAAATTGGAAATATGGTGGGTTTGGATCTGCCAATTGATACCTGGCGACATGACACCATGTTTATCAGACGACCGATGGAGCTTAAAGCTGAGCATCCTGCAGCCATAGATTTCCCAAATTCGATGTATTTCCGTCCGGAGACTGGTGGATTGACCCTGGTTGGGTTGGAGGATGACAATCCCATCGGGGAAGCACCTGAGGGCGATTGTGACCACTCCAAACCTGGTTTTGTTGGCAGGGCAATCGATCGGATCTGCAAACGGATTCCTGGAATGGATAAAGGCTCTTTGCACAGTTCGCATGGCGGATATGACGGGATCACACCCGATCAAAGGGCAATCTTGGGATCAGCCGGACCAGAAGGTTTTTACCTGGCGTGCGGGTTCAGCGGTACAGGATTCAAGATCGCACCAGCAGTTGGCGCATGCATGGCGGAATTAATTGTCGAGGGGGAGGCAAAGACAGCCGATATTAGCGCCTTCAACATCGAGCGCTTCTCAGAGGGGAAAATGTTGGAAGGGAAACATTCTTACGAAAATATCTGGAGATAGCCTGAATAAATTTGAACCAGAATCATAAGAAAATTTGTGGGGGGAATCGGTAATCCAGAGAATATCCGCAGAAAGATACATTACATCTTAATTTGATTCAATACTTCAGTCCCATGATGATCGGGTCTCGGGACGCATGACAACCAGGCGAGATATTGCTATCCTATTAGCATCTTGAAGGTGAGGAGTGCTAGAAATGGAAACCGATATCATCCTGCAGACCCATAATTTAAAAAAGTATTTCGGCCAGGTTCACGCGGTGGATGGTGTCAGCATTAGCGTGTTGCGGGGACAAGTGTATGGCTTCCTTGGACCCAATGGCTCAGGTAAGACAACCACCATTGGCATGATCCTTGGCTTGCTGCATCCTACAGCTGGTAGCATTTCCATCTTTGGGGATCCAGTGACACCATCCCAAAATAAACCTTTACGCCGGGTGGGAGCGCTTGTCGGAGCCCCCACGCTGGTGCCATTCCTTTCAGCCAGGCAGAATCTGGAACTTCTAGCAAGGTTTAATCCGGGATTACCATCTGAGCGGGTGAATGAGATCCTGGAAATTGTCGGTCTCTATGAAGCTGCCGACCGGCGGGCTGGTCAATTCTCCAGTGGTATGAAGCAGCGCTTGGGATTAGGTATGGCTGTGCTCCATAAACCCGAATTGCTGATCCTGGATGAGCCCACAAATGGTATGGATCCAGCTGGAATGCGAGAAATCCGCAACCTCATAACAAGCCTTTCTGGGCAAGGTGTGACAGTTTTTCTCAGCAGTCATCTTCTGCATGAAATCGAGCAGATTTGCGATCAAGTTGCAGTACTGAAGCAGGGAAGAATTATCGCTGAAGGTGAAGTAAAGGATCTTCTTGGAAAAATGGAAACCGTGCGCGTACGCGTTCCATCCACGACAGAGGCAGCTTGTTGTCTGAGAAAATTGCCAGCTGCTAAAGACGTGAAACCGAATGGCACTTACTTGATGATTTCTGGTGTCTCAAGTCAGGAAGTCGTTGCGCACCTGACAGCCAATGGCATTATTCCCAGTGAGGTCTCCACGGGAGGTCCAGACCTGGAGAGTATCTTCTTGGAGCTAACAGAAAGTAATTGAATGGAGGTGTAATCATGTTGCGGAATGTCATAAATAACGAGCATACAAAGATATTCAAACGCCGAATGTTCTGGGTGGAGTTAAGCCTTATGGCACTCTTGGTGATAGGTTTTCAAATCACTTTATATGCCGTCTTGAGGGGAAGCCCTATGCCGGCAGAAGAGCGCTTTAATTTGACCCAGATGCTCTCCTGGCCCAACGCGTTGGTGAACATTTTGAGTTATACGGGAGGGGATGCTCTTGGTGGATTATTTATAACCATTCTTGTGGGAGCTGTTACTGCCCAGGAATATACCTGGCGTACTCTACAGCTTTGGCTCAGCCGTGGAATTCCAAGACTGCACCTAGGGCTTGGGAAATTTGCAGCACTTCTTCTGCCAGCATTCTTGATTGTCCTCACCGCTGTCGTAACTGGAGGTGTGATGACGGTTATCTTAAACGCCCAAGTTAATGGTTCACTTCAATTTGAGCAATTAGATTTCTTGCATCTGGCATTCAGCATATTGCGCACGACATACACATTGCTGCCGTATGCTGCCTTCACCTTCTTATTGGCCGTAGCAAGTCGATCTACAGTGGTAGCAATCAGCGGTGGACTGGCATACGTACTCCTGATCGAAAATATTTTGACACAAGTGCTCGGACTCTTTGATGGGCCAATTTCCCAAATACATAAATTCCTTCCAGGATCATTGGCAAAGAACCTTATGTCGCTGAATCAAGCACCAGGCGGCGTTGTTCCCGGTTCTATGACACCGATGAATGCCGCAATTGGAATTGGCATTTGGATACTGGTCTTCCTCGGTTTGAGCTTATTTATCTTTCGCCGGCAAGATCTATCTGAGTGATTTATAACGAATGGAGCTGATCATGAAAACGAATAAGAGCTTTACCCAATTCTTAATTCTCGCAAGTTTATTAATGCTTCTGTTGAGCAGCTGCGATTACAGCAAAATCAAAATTGGTGATGTACGCATGATGTTTGGCAGCAACGAAGATGGCCATATTTCCTATACCTTCAGCACCTTTACCGGTTTTGAGCGAGGGAGTGCGCAGGCGGAGAAAGGACAGATCATCAACTTTGACTACCAGGTAAATGTGGAACAAGGCACTTTGAATATTGAATGGCAGGACCCCTCTGGTGTGGTCATATGGCAAAAGACCTTGTTGGGAAGTGACCAGGGGCATGAAGATTTTGTTATCGAATCCATTGGTGAACACACGATCATCATCCAGGGAAAGGATTCTGCTGGTAATTTCGATGTTTCCTGGAAAATAGAATAAGCGTATAATGAAATCAAGATGACGTATCTGCAAAATATATTTGGGCGATTACGATGGAAGTTAACCCTTAGCTATACATTGGTCACAGTAGCAACTTTGTTGGTGCTTGAGCTCTGTCTCATCACAGGATTTAGCTATCTGGTAATAAATTCCAATATTCTCCCAAGCGCTTTGATCTCAGCAGTAGATTTCTTTATCATTCCACAAGTCGCAGATTTTCTCGACCAACCCCAGCCTGATGTCGAGTCGCTGACAGAATGGCTGGAGGTTGCTTTTACTGAAGGCATAACATTCCGATCCTCCCGAAATTCCAATGTATCATTTCACCTTGGTGATCTTGATCAGAGTTCAAGCCTGGTCGTTTTGGACCAAAATCTAGTATGGTTGGCAGGAATGCCCAACCCAAATGAGCAGGGAACCAAAGTCATCAGCGATAGCTCAAATGAGATAATAAGTGCTGCCCGGAACGGGGAATCAGATGTTGGTAGTCTTTTCCGAATCTCAGATGACCTGATGACTATTGCAGTACCAGTAAAAGATGATCATGGCGAAGTCCTCGCTATCGTTTTGATGGCGATGGCCTATCCCCCAAAGGGATCAATTCTACAGCTAATCCCTTTTATTGGCGGCAGCCTGATCATTTTCACTTTGGCAGCTGGCCTTGTAGGGACTTTCTTCGGATACATTTCGGCGCGCGGCCCAACTAAACGGTTGAAAAATGTTTCTGCATCAGCAGATTCTTGGAGCCAGGGAGACTTCTCGAATTTCATCCAGGACCAATCCGCAGACGAGATTGGACAACTCGCTCAAAAGCTCAACCGAATGGCTGAGCAGCTGCAAAACTTGCTCGAAACCAAACAAGAACTTGCTACCCTTGAGGAACGCAACCGGTTGGCGCGAGATTTGCATGACAGCGTTAAGCAGCAGGTTTTTGCGTCAACGATGCAGATCGGAGCTGCGCGATCTTTGCTCGAACAAAATTCTGGGTCCGCTGGTGAACATTTGGCTGAAGCTGAAAAGCTATCCCGCCAGGCTCAGTCTGAATTGACAGAACTTATCCGGGAGCTTCGTCCG
>JBEQLH010000032.1:7371-17181 GCA_040326075.1 Anaerolineales bacterium | reverse complement strand
TGCGACCTCCTGTTGGAAAAGCCTGTTTCTCATAATCTGGCAGGTGTCAGCGAGCTCACTACAGTTGTCAGGGATGAGCAAGTCAATGTCTTAGTTGGCTACCAATACCGCTTTCATCCAGGTCTTCAGAAGATCAATGAATTACTCAAGACTGGAGCGATTGGGAGACCATTATCTGCTCGATCACATTGGGGAGAGTACCTTCCTAACTGGCATCCATGGGAAGATTATCGGAAGGGATATAGTGCCCGGGCTGATTTAGGTGGTGGCGTGATACTTACTCTTTCCCATCCACTAGATTACCTGCATTGGTTATTTGGTGAAGTCCAAGAAGTCTGGGCATTTTCCGGATCGTTTGGAGAGCTGGAATTAGATGTCGAAGACACGGCAGAGATAAGTTTGCAATTCTCGAAGGGGATGATTGGGAGCGTTCACCTGGATTACAACCAACAACCACCTAACCACCATCTTGAAGTGATAGGCACTGATGGCACCATTCAGTGGAATTATTCAGATGGTGCAGTAAGATGGTTCCAAGGTGAGAATAACGAATGGCAGACCTGGTCTGCACCACAGGAATTCGAGCGAAATGATATGTTTTTAGCTCAGATGCGGCACTTTCTAGCGGTCGCTCGCGGTGAAATAAATCCTTTATGTTCCCTGGATGATGGTATTCAAGCATTGCGAATAGCGTTAGCGGCGCTTGAATCTAGTCAATCGAAGAAGTTAGTAAGATTGGATAATATTTGAATAAATGCATATTTACTAACAAATGGGGATTATTGGTGCTATAATTCACGAATTGGGGTGGTAAAACCCGAGCAAGACTTTACCTTACATATATAGAAAATAAATATGAATCTCACATCGCCCAGAGAATGGCATTTCTGTTGCATTGTCTTTCAATTGTTTTCGGGCGAGTAAGAAATTTGCAGTTTCAAGGAGAAAGATAGTATGAGTGGAAAGAATAAACCGGCTGAATTGATATCTCCCTATGGTGGGGAGCTTATCGACCTTGTTGTGGAAGGCGAAGAAAGAGAAGATCTGCTTGAAAAATCAAGCCACTTACCTTCAGTCCAGATATCTCAGCGCGCTCTCTGTGATCTGGAGTTATTGGCAACGGGAGCATTTTCTCCCCTGGACAGATTTATGGGTAAGGCAGATTATGAGCGCGTTCTCACCGAGATGCGCCTGACAAATGGCGTCCTATTCCCGATCCCCGTCACACTACCAGTGGATGAAGAATCTCTTCCCAGTTGGGGTGAGCAGATTACTCTGAGCGACGCACGCAACAATACAATTGCAGTCATGCAGATTGAAGAGGTTTATCACTGGGATGAATTGCGGGAGGCGCGTTTAGCGTTGGGAACTACGGATCCTCGCCATCCCCTGGTATCGGAGATGAATACCTGGGGAAATGTCTATGTATCAGGTGCCTTAAGAGTAATCGATCTGCCAAAGTACCACGATTTTACTGAACTCCGCAAGACACCAGCTCAGGTCCGCAAAGAACTGACGGCTATGGGGAATGAAAAGGTTGTTGCTTTTCAAACTCGCAATCCGATGCATCGCATCCATGAAGAGTTGACCAAACGAGCAGCGGAAGAAGTAGATGGAAGCTTATTAATCCATCCAGTTGTTGGCTTAACCAAGCCTGGTGATGTGGATCACTATACCCGGGTGCGTGTCTACCGGACACTGGTTGAAAATTATTACGAAGCCGATCGGACAATGCTCAGCCTATTACCGCTAGCGATGCGGATGGGTGGACCAAGGGAGGCAATTTGGCATGCCATCATCCGTCGAAATCATGGAGCAACCCACTTTATTATTGGCCGTGATCACGCAGGTCCAGGAAAGGACAGCAATGGCAATCCATTTTATGGTCCCTATGAAGCGCAAATGATGCTGGGGCAGTATGGTGATGAAATTGGCGTCCAGCCGATTGAGTTTAAAGAGCTGGTCTATCTGGCAGATGAAGAGCGGTATGAAGAGGGGACCAATGTTCCGGAAAATGCAAAGATATTTTCCATATCAGGTACTGAAGTGCGGGAAGACTACCTGGCTAAAGGTGAAATACTCCCCGAATGGTTTACACGTAAAGAAACTGCCGAAATTCTCAAACAGATGTATCCCCCACGGTATGAACAAGGTGTTTGCCTGTGGTTCACGGGATTGAGTGGCTCTGGGAAATCGACGACTGCAGAGATTCTGACCTCATTGCTGCTGGAAAGTGGCCGCCAGGTGACCTTATTGGATGGCGATGTAGTTCGCACACACCTTTCGAAAGGTCTCGGATTCAGTCAGGATGACCGGGATACGAATATCCTGCGGATCGGTTTTGTGGCAGGGGAGATCGCTCGACATGGCGGCATCGTTGTCGCAGCGGCAATCAGCCCATATCGAACGACACGCAACGAAGTTCGCAAGATGGTGGGCGATGACAGATTCTTAGAGATCTTCGTTGATACACCGATTGAGGTGTGTGAGGAACGCGATGTCAAGGGATTATATGCGCGTGCACGTCGCGGGCAAATAAAGGGTTTCACTGGAGTTGACGATCCATATGAAATTCCTGTAGATCCTGAGATAACTCTCCAAACTGTCGAAATCAGCCCTGAGGAAAATGCCCGGAAGATATTAGAAATTTTAGAAGCACGCGGCTTCATCCTCCCTGATGGAAGTAATAACAGCGTAGATGACCAGAATGAGGAACAAGAACCTGAAGTCGCAGAACCTATCGAGGCATAACGCGTATATGGACAACCTGCCGAAGCTTTTCGACCTTACCGGACGAGTTGCTGTTGTAACCGGGGGGGCTGGTTTGCTGGGTGTTGAATTCTGCCGGACATTATTTGAAGCTGGTGCTCATGTCGTGGTTGCAGATATTGATGGTGAGGCAGCTAAATCAACGGCTGCTTCACTCAATGATTTCCAAACGACCAATCCAGTTGGGATTGGTGATTCTCACGAACGAGCTTTAGGCATCCAGACCGATGTATCCTCCAAGGATTCAGTCCAACTGATGGTTAAATCCTCTGTTGAGAAATTTGATCGTCTGGATATCCTGGTTAACAGCGCCGCTCTGGACCCAAAGGTTAAATCTCAGGATGATTCATTCTCAAGAATTGAGACCATCCAATCTGCGGACTTAAACCTGCTCAATGAGACTTTCGAGGATTATCCTTTGGAATCCTGGCAGCACGCGATGGATGTCAACCTGACAGGCATGTTCTTGTGCTGTCAGGCGGCCGGAAAACAGATGCGCAAACAAAAAGAAGGGGTGATTATTAATTTATGTTCGATTTATGGCCTGGTTGGTCCAGATCAAAGGATTTACCAAAAGGTGAATGAATCGACGCGCTACAAACCTGCGTATTATTCAGTTTCTAAAGCGGGTGTATTGGGTTTAACCAGATATCTGGCGACATACTACGCTGGGAAAGGCATCCGGGTTAACGCGTTGACACCGGGTGGGGTGTACGCCGATCAGGATGACGATTTTCTTGAGGCATATGCAGAGCGAACATTAATTGGACGCATGGCTGAAAAAAATGAGATGAATGGCGCGCTACTTTTCCTGGCGGCGGATGCTTCTTCCTATATGACCGGTGCCAATCTTATTGTAGATGGAGGATGGACTGCGTGGTGATCTCTTCCGAGATCCTGGCCCTAATTCCTGCCCGGGGAGGCTCAAAAAGCATTCCGCGTAAAAATATTCTTGAGTTTGCTGGTTATCCTTTGATTTCCTACAGCATTGCCGCTGGATTAGCTGCTGAGAACATCAACCGGGTTTTAGTATCAACTGATGATGAGCAGATCGCTGAAATTGCTAAGGATTGCGGTGCAGAGGTGCCTTTCCTCCGCCCAGATGAAATTTCCCAGGATGAAACACCTGATTTACCAGTTTTCCAACATGCTTTGGAATGGTTGGAATTGAACGAGGAGTACAAACCTGAGATAATCGTGCAACTGCGCCCCACATCTCCTTTAAGGAGAAAGATTCATATTGACCAGGCAATCTCACGCCTGGTGGAACATCCAGAAGCAGATTCGATCCGAACTGTTTGTATTCCCTTCCAAAACCCGTACAAAATGTGGCGCATCGCTGCAAATGGATTTATGAATCCCTTGCTCACGACCGATCTGTCAGAAGCATACAACTTACCACGACAGGCTCTTCCGGAGATTTACTGGCAAACCGGTTATGTGGATGCTGTTTGGACTGACACGATCTTGAAAAAGAATTCGATGACTGGAGATAATATATTGCCTCTGATTATTGGGGCCGATGAATGGATCGACATTGATTCCCCTGATGATTGGAGACGAGCAGAAAGATTAATTGATAGTGGCGAAATCACAATGGGGGAACTCGGATACGAGGTAAGAAAGAAAAACCATTAACACAAAGTGGTTATCCAAAAAATTGGCTAGCATTTACGTTATCAAATTTTGGCTTGCTATCATTATGCAAGCTTACTCGGAGTGATGATATTGCATTATAAGAAAAAGTGGAGGTTTTTATGTCCGTGATTAAAATCGGTGACCGCCTAATAGGTGATGATCAGCCGACATACATCATCGCGGAGATTGGTGTTAACCATAACGGCATCCTTCCCCTGGCGATTGAATTGATCGATGCATCAGTGTCTGCAGGGGCGGATGCAGTCAAGTTTCAAAAGCGCAATCTAGAGAAATTATACGCAAAAAAATATCTAGATAACGCGAATTCTGGTGAAAAGACTTTACGTTATCTTTTACCGATTTTGCAGCGAGTTGAGCTACCACATGAAGCTTATTTTGAGATCGTTGAATATTGCAACCAAAAAGGGATCACCTTTTTGTGTTCCGCATTTGATGAGGAAAGCGCTGATTTTGTTGACCAGCTTGGAATTCCCGCATTTAAAGTCGCCTCGGCAGACATGACCAATTTACCACTGCTTGATCACCTGGTGAGTAAAGGTAAACCATTGATCATTTCGACTGGTATGTCAAGCATGGATGAAGTTGAGTTCAGCGTAAATTACTTAAAAAAGCGGGAGGCAGAATTTGTCCTATTGCATTGTAACAGCACCTATCCTGCGGCTTTCGAAGATATAAATCTACGTTTTATGGACAGGTTGCGAAAGTTCGGAGTTCCAGTTGGGTATTCGGGACATGAACGAGGGATCGCTGTATCGACTGTGGCTTCTGCATTGGGTGCATGTATTGTCGAACGGCACATAACCCTTGACCGCACCATGGATGGACCAGATCATGCGGCCAGTTTGGAGCTGCATGGATTCAGGAAGATGGTGAGGGATATCCAGCAGATAAATTCAGCGTTGGGAACGGGTGAAGAGAAATTTATCTCTCGTGGTGAGATCCTCAATCGCGAGGTGTTAGGGAAAAGTATGGTAGCAACCAGGCGGATTGAACCTGGTGAGAAAATCACCTCTGAAATGGTTGCAGTGAAAGGGCCTGCTCTGGGTCTCTCACCACAAAAGTACCTGGAATTAATTGGGCACACTTCCACGCGTGTGATTGAAGTGGATGAACCTTTTACAGATAGGGACCTGGGGATAAATATTGAATTAGACGTCGAGCATACTTTACCTTTGGAGTGGGGATTTACAGTTCGATTTCGTGATTACACAGAAACTTTAATTTATCAACCGCACATGCTTGAGTTTCATTTCACTGATCAGGACCTAGATGAACATTATCCAGGTCAGGAGCACGATTTAAAATTGGTGGTTCACGCCCCAGAATTTTTTGAACGTACTCTGGTAGATTTATGCTCGCATGATGAACGTCAACGGGAACAATCTGTAGCATTAATCCAAAAGACAATAAATCTCACTCGGAAGATGGCTCCGCATTTCAAAGATGTCCCAAAGGTCATCGTCCATACCGGAGGTATGAGCCTGGATCATCCAGTAGATAATCGGGACGAGTTATACGATAATTTGGGTATATCTGTGAGGAAATTGGATTATGCTGGGGTAGAGCTGCTGCTTGAGAATCTGCCCCCCCATCCGTGGTATTTTGGTGGTCAGTGGCTGACAAATGCATTCATGGATGCATATGAAATCCGGGATTTCATCGCACCATTGGGATTGGATATGTGTTTTGATACTTCTCACGCCAAGCTCTACTGCAATTGGGCGCATCTTGATTTATTTGAACAGGTCAGTGTTTTACTGCCATACATCCGCCATCTGCACTTATCTGATGGTGCCGGGCTAGATGGTGAAGGACTACAGATTGGAGAAGGGACCATCGATTGGGTACGCTTCTTTGAAACCATCGGAGCTGGTCGTCCAGATGGCTACAAAGGAACGATGATCCCCGAGATCTGGCGCGGTCACCAACGGGGAAACGAGGGATTCGTAATTGCCATCCGCCGATTGTCAGAAGCATACTTCAAGGCTGCCAAACAAGAATCTGTTCACCATAATGATTGAACTTGGATGATCGCAGATTCGTGACTCGAATTGAGACCAAGCTGGCTGATTGGAAGCGCGATTGGCGGATGCTTCGACTAAACAGGCAGATCACAAACAAGGCACATCCTAAGCCTGAAAACCCGACAGTCGCTATTTTTTCAGCTTCAACGAGATTGACTGGGATCAGTTTAAACGCAGCTTTTGCCTATCTAGCAGCGTGCGGATTGCAATTGGCAGATATTCCAGTTGTGTATTTCGCATGCAGGGCAGGTATGAGCAGGTGTGTGCTGGGTACAAATTGGCAGAATCCTTCTCAACCACCACCTTGTCCTGCATGCATTGCTCAATCCCGCCGCTTGTTTGCCCATGCGCCAACTGTGGATTTTACCTTCCAGGAAGATGGAGCCCTTAGAAGATCGATTGATGACCTCAGTGTTCCTGATTTAAGCGCATTTGTTTACCCAGCTGTGCAAGGATTTGGCATTGATCAAGATATCCCTCTTGGAGATTTGGTGCTTCCATCACTCCGGTGGGCGAACAGGTTACACAATTTGCATGATGATGAACCTACAAGATTCCTGTTTCGTGAATATATCCTTTCAGCGTGGCGTGTGGCAATCGAGTTTGCGAACTTCCTAGAGCAAGCAAACCCACAAATTTTAGTGGTCTTTAATGGGGTCTTATACCCGGAGGCAATGGTTCGTTGGATTGCCCAACAGAGAGGTTTGCGGGTGATTACGCATGAGGTTGGCTTCAGGCCATTTTCGGCATTTTTTAGCGATCAGCAAGCGACAGCTTATCACGTGGATATCCCGGATGAGTATGTGCTGACTCCTGAGCAAAATGCATCCCTGGATGAGTATTTAGGGCGTAGATTTCAGGGTGAGTTCTCGATGGCTGGTATCCGTTTCTGGCCCGAAATGCGCAAGATGGATGAGGATCTGATCCGAAAATCCGACAATTTTCAACAAATCGTCCCCATTTTCACCAATGTGATCTTCGATACCAGCCAAATACATGCCAACACGGTTTTTAAGGACATGTTCGACTGGCTGGATTTGATCCTTGAGATTATCAAATCTCATCCCGAGACACTATTTGTAATTCGTGCCCATCCTGATGAGTTACGTCCAGGAAAACAAAGCCGGGAAAGTGTTCCGAATTGGGTCATTCAAAATAAGGTGGACAGCTTAAATAATGTTGTCTTTATCGATCCAACAGAATCATTGAGCTCTTATGAATTACTCGAGCGTTCAAAATTTGTCATGCTTTACAACTCATCCATTGGCCTGGAAGCAGCACTCATGGGAAAGGCAGTACTGTGTGGAGGAAGAGCACGCTACACTCCATATAACACGGTTTATTTCCCGGATTCCCCAGAAGAATACCAACTGAAGGCAGAGGATTTTCTCTCAACTGGAAATAGGATCGAGATACCAGCGGAGACCATAGTCAACGCGAGACGTTTTATGTATTTCCAGCTGTTCAAAGCTTCTATCCCTTTCGATGAGTTTCTAGAAGAGGATACTAAACCTGGATACGTGAGATTGAAGCCGGTAAATTGGCGGCAACTTAAACCAGAGAATTCGCAGGTCATGCGAACTTTGGTAGATGGCATCGTTCATGCCAAGCCTTTTCTAATTGGGGTTGATGAATAGTAATGGAAGATAGAATTGAAATCCTGCCGGTGACTTTGCTTGATAGCGAGAGATCCACTGTCGCTGAGCTTCAGCGCCTGGCAGGTAGAATGAAACTGGAGTTTGGGTGGCATTACCTGCTCGACTTGACCTGGATCATTCGCCAGCTTGAGGGTATCACTGGTGCGAGCATAATTGACGCTGGTGCAGGTACAGGGATCATGCAGTGGTATCTTACCGATTTGGGAGCAAAGGTGTTCAGCGTTGATCGGGAGAGCCGAGCTAGATTACCTCGCAGATTCCGACGGCATTTCAAGGTGCAAGGATTGCGCGAAGAGGATTTAGCTCCAGAGACTACTTTGGTAGGGGGTATGGCAGGGATAAATCAAAGATCTTTAAAGAAAACAGTATCAGAATTAATTGATGTAATCCAAACTTCAGCCAGCCAAAAATCAGATCCTCGAGGTGGGGATAGAATTGGACAGGTTATCATCTACAACCAAGATCTGGGGAACCTGGTCGATATACCCACAAACTCAGTTGATGCAATTGTGGCTGTATCTTCGTTGGAACACAATTCGCCTGATGGATTGAAATTGGTCATTGCAGAATTGATGCGTGTATTAAAACCAGGGTGTGCAATTTATGCAACCCTCGGGGCTGCAAGAGATAGAGATTGGTTCCATGCTCCATCTAATGGATGGTGTTACAGTGAAGGCACATTACGAGATATATTTAATCTCTCTCCAAATACAAAGTCGAATTATGACCAGTACGATCATCTTTTTGAAACCCTGCAAAAAAACAAGGAACTTGAGGAAAACTTAGCTGCATTCTATTTTAATTCCGGCGATAATGGAATGCCCTGGGGAAATTGGGATCCCCAATATCAACCAGTTGGTGTTCGCAAAATAAAACACGAAAATTGAATTGGAAAGCAAATCCGCACGACTTGATAAAGACAATTCACTGAAGCACTGGCTCAAGATAGGTCGGTGGCGAGTACGCCGGATGATTACAGCCGCGCGTTGGGGTACAGCCAGCATCTCTGGAATTCCGGCTGTCCTTGGAAATGCGATGCCAAAATCTGGATCGCATTTGATCATCCAGGTCTTACAAGGGTTGACAAGGATTGGTCCTTTTGTTAACACCGGTTTTCCGCCAGTCAACCGGACAGAGGATAACCAGCCGCTTTCAGAGAAGGGAATTCTGGCTAATATTTATCAAATGAAGCCAGGCGATATCGGGTATGGTTATTTGAATGCCAACCAGCAATACATTCAAGCTTTGGACCGGCCAGGTATGGCATCCGTTTTCGTATACCGTGATCCCAGGGATATGATCATCTCGCACATCTTTTATGCAATCGAGATATTTGAAGATCACGGAATGCACCAATATTACACTGAGAATCTCGAGACAATGGAAGAGCGGATCAATGCGGCAATTTGTGGAGTGACTGAGAAAGGTTCGGAGTTAATCAGTGTAAAGACCAGGTACGATGCTTACCAGGGTTGGCTCAGCCAACCCAAGATCCTTAGTTTACGTTTTGAGGATTTGATCCTTGATCAGGAAAGAGCGTTCAATCAGTTATTGAATTACCTTGAAGAGAGCGGTTTTCAATCTGGACTTGAACGCAAGAAGGTGATTGAAGAATTGGCTGCTGCAATTGTACCAAAAAGATCGGGTACTTTTCGCAAAGGGGAACCTGGTAATTGGCGAGAATATTTCACTCAGGAAAA
>JBEQLH010000032.1:0-7271 GCA_040326075.1 Anaerolineales bacterium | reverse complement strand
TTGCCAGTGCTCATGTATACCCGGTATACCCCGATTGGCTGGAGAGATTACTATCGCCTTTTGAAAATCCCAAGGTTGGTCTGACCTACGGAAAGCAGCGGGGAAACGCATCGACGCGGCTGTCAGAACACCAAATATTTGCGCATTGGTATCCAGAACATTCCAAAACTCAACAAAATAATCCTTTCTGCAATAATGCTAATGCAGCAATCCGGCGAAATCTTTGGCAGGAACACCATTATGACGAAACTCTTTCTGGTCTCGAGGATTTAGAGTGGGCGCAGTGGGCGACAGAACAAAATCATTCCATTTCTTACGTTGCAGAGGCCGAGATTATCCATATCCATGAAGATTCTCCAAAAGGAATCTACAATCGATACCGGCGTGAGGCGATGGCATTCAAGCGCATTTTCCCCGAGGAGAAATTTAACTTTTGGGATTTTATCCGCTTGTTGGCGGGGAATGCGACCAGTGATTTAAATGTGGCGATCAAAGATGGAAAAATCTACGATGAGATGTGGAGGATATTCTGGTTTCGGCTGATGCAATTTTGGGGAACATATCAAGGATACAAACAAAGCGGTCCACTCACCCATGAGTTAAGAAAAACATTCTATTATCCTACGGGCTTAAAATCCAGAACAATACAGCCACAAAGAAACGTAAATCCTATTCAATATAACGACCTAAGCTGAGATATGAATAAAATAGTCGCTTTAGTACCGATGAGACATGAATCACAACGAGTTAAAGGTAAGAATTACCGGCAGCTAGCTGGAAAACCTTTGTATCATCATATTATATCCACACTGCTGAACTGCCCGGAAATATCAGAAGTTGTTGTGGACACGGATAGCCAACCGATCATGGACGGAATCAAGTTAGATTTCCCTCAAGTTCGGATTTTTGTCCGCCCAGAACACCTGCGAGCTGGTGATATTCCGATGAATGAAGTCTTACTTCATGATATATCCCAGGTAGAGGCAAATTTCTACTTACAAACGCATAGTACAAACCCCTTATTAACTCCGGCAACGATTTCCCATGCAATCCAGATTATGATTGAAAACTACCCCGGATACGACTCTCTTTTTTCTGTGACACGATGGCAAACACGATTGTGGGATGAACTTGGACGAGCGATCAACCACAATCCAGCCATACTGCTGCGAACTCAAGATTTACCACCGGTATATGAAGAAAATAGTTGCCTTTACATCTTCACCCGCCAAACATTGCAAAATGAACATAATCGGATTGGTGAACGGCCTTTTCTGTTCGAAATTGATGCAAGTGAAGCATGGGATATCGACGAAGAGATTGATTTCCTGATGGCGGACTTATTAATGAGTCACCGATCTGAACTTTAGTAAGCAAAGCAGAATATTCGAACGATATTTGGCTCACCTATCCTTTATAAATCCAGAGTGTAAAGACAAATGCCAACAATCCTCTTTACTGCACCTTACATGATTCCTTTCCTGGATAGATTCCGCCCGGTCTTCGAGCGATATAACTTGGAACTGGTCACCCCACTAGTGCAGGAACGCCTAAAGAAAGCTCAAATCCTGGAATTAGCAGGTAATTTTGATGGGACGATCTGTGGGGATGACGATTATTCAGCAGATGTCTTACACGCTTGTGTACCTCGTCTGAAGGTTATCTCCAAATGGGGTACTGGCATTGACTCGATCGATATAAAATCTGCTGAAGAACTGGGTGTGCGAGTATTCCGCACTCCAAACGCGTTCTCATCACCTGTGGCGGATACAGTAATGGGATATATACTGGCCTTTGCCAGACGCCAGCCATGGATGGATCAAAACATGAAAACAGGTATTTGGGAGAAATTGCCCGGCCGATCCTTGAGTGAGTGTACTTTAGGCGTAATTGGGGTTGGAAATATTGGCAAAGCTGTTCTAAAAAGGGCTCATGCTTTTCAAATGGAATTGCTGGGAAATGATATCGTCCAAATCGAGCCTGAATTCATTGAGCAAGTAGGTATTGAAATGACTACCCTGAATGACCTGCTTGCTCGAGCGGATTTTATAAGCTTGAATTGCGACCTCAACCCGACCAGTCACAGATTGATCAACCAAAAGACTTTAGCGCAGATTAAATTCAGCGCGATTCTGATCAATACAGCCCGTGGTCAGGTGGTGGAAGAATCAGCATTGATTGCAGCATTACAGGCGGGAACTATTGGCGGGGCGGCACTGGATGTCTTCGAAGAAGAGCCATTACCTCAAGATAGCTCTCTGCTAGATATGGAGAATGTGATGCTCGCCCCTCACAATTCGAATTCAAGTCCGACCGCATGGGAGAACGTCCATTGGAACTCGATCCGCAACTTATTGGAAGGCTTGGATATTCCTTACGAGACTGATGACCTCGGTTAAGATTGATGCTCCTTGGTGGCGGTATTCAACTATGCGGATAATATCCTCAAGTCACAAGATTTTAAAGGAAATTTCTAGAAAAACAACCTCATGACCGTAAATATTAGTCCTTCACAATCAACTCAAACAAAAAAGACCGTTTTGATCACTGGTGCAGCTGGAGGGATTGGTCGGGCAACTGTGAACTTGTTTGCTGACTATGGCTGGAAGGTGATTGGTGTAGACCGGTTATCTTTTGGAGTTGATTTTCCCGATGATGGTTTATTCATTGAAGCCGATATCTCTCAACCGGAAGACATGGAAGCGATCTTTACCCAAGCACAAGCATTCAGTGTGCGTTTGGATGCTCTCGTGAACAATGCTGCGGTCCAAATAGCCAAACCACTTTTGGACACCTCGGTCGAGGAATGGGATGCAGTAATGGTCTCAAACCTGCGGGCTGTATTTCTGGCTGTAAAATTGGCCATCCCACTATTCCAGAACACTGGTGGGGGTGCCATCGTCAATGTATCTTCTGTTCATGCAGTGGCAACCTCAGCCAACATTGCTGCCTATGCAACCAGTAAAGGTGGAATATTGGCCTTGACTCGTGCATTGGCGATCGAATTTGCACCCGACCATATTCGAGTGAATGCCATTTTACCGGGCGCAGTGGATACACCGATGCTGCACGCCGGATTGTCGCGGGGCCATGTTGGAGAGGGTTCTCTGCCAGAAAGATTGGAAAACCTGGCGAATAAGACCGTCATCGGTAGAGTGGGAAAACCAGGTGAGATCGCTCATGCGATTTACTTCCTGGCTGATGAAACACAATCTTCATTTATGACTGGACAATCGTTGATTGTCGATGGTGGGGCGACCGCAAGATTGAGCACCGAATGAGCAGCATACAGGAACAAATCAAGTCTCGAGTTCCTGCTTCCGTTTGGGATGCTGCCCGGATGACATGGTATGGGCTGTACAGGACTTCCCAGTGGCCCGCGGCTACTTTTCATCCCTGGCGTCGATCCAGCATCCAGCACCTGGGCAGTTATAAAGACAGCCACCTCGGCGAACGTTGTTTTATCATCGGGAACGGGCCCAGCCTGAAGAAAATGGATCTCAGCCGATTGAAGGATGAGTTCACTTTCGGGATGAATCGCATTTACTTATTATTCCCTGAGCTTACATTTGCCACGACTTATTACCTCTCAGTGAATGACCTGGTGATTGAACAATGTGCAGAGGATATCCTTTCGCTACAAATGCCTAAATTCCTCAGCTGGCGTTCTAGAAGCTTTATTCAGGCTGCTCTGGGAGACCACGCTTTACCTACCGATCCCTCACTGTCATTCCTTTACACAACTTATACTGGACCAAAATTTGCCCATGATGCACGCCACAGAATGTGGGAAGGTGCTACTGTGACATATATTGCTTTGCAGTTGGCATTTCATATGGGATTCAAGCAGGTCATATTAATTGGGGTTGACCACAATTTTGCCACCAAAGGAAAGCCGAACACCACCGTTGTATCCCAGGGTGATGATCCGGATCACTTTGATCGTAAATATTTTGGTAAGGGATTCCGCTGGCAATTACCTGATCTAGAAACATCTGAGCGGGCGTATGCGTTAGCGCTCGAGAATTATATTGACGTAGACCGCGAAGTTCTTGACGCAACCATCAGGGGGAAGTTAACCGTATTTCCAAAAGTCGATTACGAGACCCTGTTTAGTTAATATCAGCAGGTCAATAAGAACCATAAATGCACCATACAGGATGTAGGAGGTAAATTCGTTTGGGAGAGAAATCATTTTTTGGGCAATCAAAAATATTCCTTGGGGTCGTTCTTTTTATCTTGTTTGCATTGGGTTTGGGGATTCGCATGGTGGATTTAACTGATCCCCCCTTAGATTTTCACCCGACCCGCCAACTTAGATCTGCCATAATCGCGCGTAGCCTGTACTATCGAAGTCTTCCTGAATCTGAGGATTGGCACAGACAGGTTGCGGTTAGCCAGTATTCTGGTGCGGGATTAATCGAACCATTGGTAATGGAAACATTAGTTGCCAATACATACCGGGTAATCGGTTCAGATCCAGTTTGGGTAGCACGCATTTACTCGTCGTTGTTCTGGATTATCGGAGGATTAGCGCTTTATTTCTTAACCAGTGCGATGACATCGCCTGATGGGGGTGTGCTCGCTGTGGCGTATTATTTGTTTGTGCCATTCGGGATCATCGCCAGCCGCAGTTTCCAGCCTGACCCGTTGATGGTGATGTTCATATTGCTGGCGTTGTGGGCAGTTTATTACTGGTATCGAAAACCATCATGGAAAACAGCCATTCTGGCAGGAGTTTTGGCTGGTATGGCGTTGTTTGTCAAAGCAGTTGCCTTGTTCCCGATCCTTTTTGCTCTGGCAGCCTTTTTTCTGGTCAGTAAAGGTTTCAAAAAGGCGATCAAAGATCCTCAAATCTGGTTGATCGCTGGACTCAGCGTGCTGCCAATGATCGCTTACACAATTTATGGAGTCTATATTTTGGGGACAATGGAAAGCCAGTTTCTAGGACGGTTCTTTCCAGAGATGTGGCGGGATTTAGGATTTTATTTTCAGTGGGAGGATATGGCTAGCGGTATCGTGGGGTACAGTGCAATTTTCGCAGCCCTGTTGGGAGCCCTGTTGTTTTCCTCCGCTGGACTCCGTGCTTTTGGAATTGGACTTTGGGTTGGGTACTTCTTGTTTGGAATGACCTTCCCATACCATTTTACGACCCATACATATTATCACCTGCCGCTGATAGCCATTGTCGCGATAACCATATCTCCAATTGGTGCTCTGATATTCAAACCATTGGCGGATCTTAAACCAGCGATTCTCGTTCGCATCGCGGTAATGGGGATACTGCTTGCTACAATTGGGCTTAAAGCATGGGATGTAAGATTGGACCTGGCACGCGAAGATTTCCGGCATGAACCTGGGCACTGGGCGAATATTGGTGAACTTCTTGATCATAACCCCTCAGTGATTGGTCTGGTTCATGATTATGGCAATCGATTGACATATTACGGGTGGGTAACTCCCAAGATTTGGCCTCCTCTTGGGCAGCAAGCATTACGAGAACTCCAAGGAAAACCATCAATTGAAGTGAAAGAATGGTTTGACAATAAAGCTGGTAATAAGGATTTCTTCCTGGTGACGATGAAAAACCAGTTCAACAAACAACCAGAGTTACAACAATTGCTGTACGATAATTTCCCTGTCTATTCCGAGGGGGACGGATATCTTATTTTCGATCTACGTAATCCTTACGAAAAGTGATTGGTTTTTGGGTCACTCAACATTAATGATGTCGGACAACAGTTTGTACCCGTTGGTATCTGTTATCACACCGTCATATAACCAGGGCGAATTCCTAGAAGATACGATTAAGTCGGTCCTCGCGCAGGATTACCCGTCAATTGAATATTTGATCGTTGATGGCGGTTCAACTGATGGCAGCGTGGATATTATCCAGAAATATCATTCACAGCTGGCATGGTGGGTATCTGAACCTGATGATGGGCAGGCTTCGGCGATTAATAAAGGCATGTCACATGCAAGAGGAGAGATAGTAGCATGGCTGAACTCAGATGATCTTTATTTACCTGGAGCAGTAAGGCAAGCTGTTGAGGGGTTTCAAGCTAACCAACAAATCGGCATGGTATTCGGGAATGCATTGACCATAGATGCCGAGGGTTGTCCAATCAAGGAACTTATCTTTCCCGATTGGGAGCTGCAGGACTTGATCGGGTTCAGGATTATCTGCCAACCCGCCGTGTTTATGGATCGCACTTCATACGAACGTGTAGCAGGCCTTGACCTGAATTACCATTTCATGCTTGATCATCACTTATGGATTCGCATAGCAAATTTGAAACCGATCATGCATATCCCTAATTTTTGGGCAGCTGCTCGTCACCACAAATCAGCTAAGAATATCTCCCAAGCTGCAGAGTTCGGACGTGAAACTCTAGAATTATTAGAATGGATGCAATCACAGCCTGACCTGGCACTCATTGTGGAGCAAAATAAACGAAATGTGCTTGCTGGAGCTTACCGTCTCAATGCCAGATATCTTCTGGATGGCGGACAATACGCAGATTCGTTGAAATCATATGCCAACGCGTTCCTTTATCAACCGAAATATACATTAAGTCATTGGCATCGCATCCTCTTTGCAATGCTGGGTTTACTTGGCGTAAGGAATCTTGATGGTTTTTACACTCGTTTCCAGGATACCAGGCGACCAAATTTGAGAGGCACTGCGGCCCTTGATGATTGGCCTGGGTTGTGTATAAAGCAGGCTGAATAGACAGCAGGTGAGGCATTGGGACAAAGGAATAAGAAGCCAATTCTGGTAACAGGTGCCCATCGATCTGGGACGACCTGGGTTGGTAAGATGTTAGCTGCTGATCCTCAGGTAGCTTATATCAGTGAGCCGCTAAACGTTTGGCACCGCCCCGGTGTGATGAGGACCGCAACTCCGCACTGGTACACCTATATTTGTGAGAGTAATGAGGCTGAATATATCTCTGCGTTACGAGAGACCCTTGATTTCCAATACCATCCCTGGTTGGAAATTAAATCTTTGCAGTCAATGAAAGACTTCTTTAGGATGTGGCGGGATTGGTGGACGTTCTCGAGAGGCAGTTTGATTTCACAAGATCCCCTGATCAAAGACCCCTTTGCAGTTTTTTCCTCAGCCTGGTTCGCGAATGCCCTGGATTGTCAGGTCGTGATCGTTGTCAGACACCCAGCAGCCGTGACAAGCAGCCTGTTAAGGCTGAATTGGATTTTTGATTTTTCTGATTTATTGAACCAACCACTGCTCATGCGGGATTGGCTGAAAC
>JBEQLH010000193.1:1241-6073 GCA_040326075.1 Anaerolineales bacterium | reverse complement strand
ATCGTAGTGCTCAGATTCATACCCAAAAGCTCCAGCCATTCCACAACAACCTGTATCCAACACCTCAACCTTATACCCTACCCTCTCTAGTAATTCTGTCGTTGCCATCACCCCAGAAAGATACCCATCTTTCGCGGGAGGCCGAGTTTTTTGATAACAATGACCATGCAAAATAACTTTCTCCTGAAGGAAATCTACATTGTCTGTGGTGATGTCTATGCGCATATAACGGGGTTTACCATCAATTCCGGGTCGAATTAAGAACTCATCGATCATCATCGCCCGATTGGCAATCGATTCCACATCAGATCTACCAGGGAAAAAGTCCACATATTCATCGCATAGGGTATAGATTTCTGAAGGCTCAATACCAATAATTGGTAACTGATTTTCGCTATCCAGATTATTAATCGCTTCAACAATCTTCACAGCATGCTGGCGAGCAGATTTTACAAATCCTTTTGAAAGCATCGTCCGACCTGAACCAATAACTGGAATTATTTCGACCTCACACCCAGCTGCTGCTAATACCCGTAATGCGGTGAGACCTATCTCTGGTTGGTAATATTCTGAAAAAGGATCAGAAAGAAACAGGACTTTTTCTTTATAGTCTTGATTGCCGTTTACAGAATTATTCAGCTTCTTCCACTTTTTCCTCAAGGTTACTCTCTCGATAATGGGTAAATTACGTTGACCTGAAATTCCCAACCACCTCTCCCCCACCCCAATTTTATTCAGGTTATTGAGGAGATAATTGGTCAAAGGATTAAATATCGCGCCATATTGTGAGAGTTCCTCGATATAAGCAAATAAATAGTCACGGATCGGGCGACGATTTCCGGTACGTGAGTGATAATAGTGCTCCAGAAACTCATACTTCAACTTAGCCATATCGACGGCTGATGGGCATTCAGCCTTGCATCCTTTACATGCTAAACAAAGATCGAGGGCTTCGAAAACTTCCCTGGATGTGATATTTGCCTCTGGTGGAGGATGATTCACTAACATGGCGCGGAATAGATTCGCTCTTCCCCTGGTGCTGTGCATTTCATCCTTCGTTGCCTGGAAGGATGGACACATCACCCCATCAAATTTCCGGCATACACCGGCTCCATTACATAATTCGACTGCACTGACTAAACCATTTTGATGGGAGAAATCGAGAACAGGCTCCCAAGCCTTAGCTGAGTATGTTGGTCCATAGCGAAGGTTTATGTCCATTGCAGGAGGATCGATGATTTTTCCGGGATTCAAGATACCGGCTGGATCAGCAGCCCGTTTCAACTTTCGGAAAGCATCCCCTATCTGCGGGCCAAAGACTTTATCCAGCCATTCGGATCGGGCAAGGCCATCACCATGCTCTCCACTCGGAGATCCTCCCAAGCGAATGATTAAACCAATCGCTTCGGTAGCAATCTCACGCAGCATAGAAACCCCTTGAACTGTTTTCAAATTGATCAAAGGGCGGATATGCAGGCATCCGGCTGAAGCATGAGCATAGAAATCACCCTCGGTATTGTGAGCATGAAGAATTCTTTCCAATTCTTGTACAAACTCCCCTAACCGATCGATTGGAACTGAAACATCCTCTATGAAAGGAATTGGTTTCGTATCTCCGGGTTTGGACATCAACAAACCCAATCCTGCCTTGCGGACGTTCCAAATTTGTTCTTGGAGTTCGGGATCATCTGCTAAAAGACTTGGTGAAGAAGTTTGTTGAATTAAATTTCTCGCCATTTTCCGCACTTGATTTTGATTATCCCCACAAAACTCCACTGCCAGTAGATTTGGCAGACTATTATCCGATAACAAGAGTTGCTCGATGAATGCTACCTGGTGAGCGTAGGCTGGTATTGTGCGCGCTAACCGCATCATGTTGGCTGGGATGATCTCTACAGCTGAGGGCTGAATTTCCAGAACACTGCTCACTGCCTCACAGGCAGAGATCATATCGGGAAAGGCTAACAAAACCAGGCAGGTTGCACGGGGTTTGGGTACCAGGCGGACGGTGGCCTGGCGAATTATTCCTAATGTCCCCTCTGAACCCGCAATTAGTGGTGCCAAATTCAAAACCCCATCGTTAACCGGTGGATATGGTAGTGGCTCTGATGAGTAATGCATATTGAATGAAGACCATTGGGGAGGCTTTGATGGAGTCCAAGGGAGGAGGTAATTCAAATTATATCCGCTGGCTCGGCGCCAGGTTCTCGGCCAATCATTTTGTATGGCGCGGCCATATTGTTCCCGGATTATCAGAGCCTCCCGATATATCTCCCCCTCTCTTGTCGCAAGATCAGCTATCCGGCGGGCTTCATTCAAATTCACCGCCTCTAAATTCGCCATAGATCCATCGGAAAGTACCGTTTCCACGGACAATAGATGATCAGCTGACATCCCATAGCGAATTGAATGAGCTCCAGCAGCATTATTGGCAAGCGTACCGCCCATCGTGGCTCGCTCAGCTGATGCCGGATCAGGTCCAAACTGCAGCCCAAATTTCTCAGCTGAATGATTCAATGCAGCTAGAATGACACCAGGTTGAACTGTGGCGGTTTTTTCCTCTGGATTCACCTCGATAATCCGATCGAGATTAGACGAACAATCGATGATCAAACCTGGGCCAATAGCCTGCCCCGCCATACTAGAGCCCGAACCGCGGGGCAAAATTGAGATATTGAACGAACAAGCGGCTTCTACACAGGTTGAGATATCATCGAGATCCCCAGGATAAAACACACCCATTGGTTCTATCTGGTAAATCGAGGCATCGGTGCTGTAGAGTAAACGCGTTACCTTATCGGTACGGAATTCTCCTCTGACCTTACCTTCAAGTGAATTGATTAGATCTGGAAGTGGATTTGTTGAAAGAGATGACATTGATCTTAATACTCACTAATAGGTGAAATTTTCGGAATTCATGAAAAAAATAGCTGATCTATATTAGATTGGATTATATGACGATTTATTTACCGGTGAATGATAATTCGCACATTGACCGAAGGATCGATTTGGGATAAACTTCCTCAGATCAATTTCGCATGTCATGAGCTTGGATATAACATACTTATCATGCACATTTACATCCGGGGATATAAAGATTATTACACAGGAGATGTGATTCTAAATGAGTATTAGTCAGCTTGCCAGGTCGATTGTTGATTCCCCAACATTAAGTCTCAACGAAGAAGCACGACTGCTCCGAGAGCGAGGCTTGCCGGTTATCCATCTTGGAATCGGTGAACCCAAGAACAAAGCTCCAATTAATGCTATCCTCGCTGCCGCAAACAAATTAAGTTCGGGGGATATCAAGTATACGCCAACTGATGGTCTGCCATCATTGAAAAAATCTATCATCATGTATACAGAGGACAATTACAACCGGATCATCGCGCCCGAAAACGTACTAGTAACGAACGGAGCTAAACAATCCTTATTCAATGTGGTTTATAGCATTGTTGATCCACAAGATGAAGTTATCATCCTGGCGCCATACTGGGTCAGTTATCCTGAAATGGTGAAGATGGTGTATGGGGTTCCGATCATTGTTACACCCAAAGATGGGACCTTCTACCCCCGAATGGAGGACATACTTGAGGCGGTAAGCTCCTACACGAAAGCCATCATCGTAAACAGCCCCAACAACCCATCAGGAATGATATTTTCTGCGGATTTTATTGCTGAATTAGTAGAATTTTGCGAATCCAAAGGGATTTACCTGATTATGGATGATATCTATCATCGACTGGTATTTGATCGCAAACAAGCTGTACCAGGTTATCAATTTACCCAAAAAGATATCGAATCAACCAAAGTCATTGTCACCAATGGTGTATCGAAGCTTTATGGGATGACAGGTTTTAGAATCGGATGGGTGATCGCAAACCGCAGACTCGTAGAGGTAATGACGAATGTCCAGGCACAAATGACATCTAATCCAGCCACAATACTGCAGGCGGCGGCTGAGGGTGCTTTGAATGGCATACAAAGCTATGTCGAAAGCTTGCGGTTAACGATTGAAAATAATCGAAATGTGATCATGGCAGAATTAAAATCATTCAATGGGATTCATGTCCCAAAACCTGAAGGAGCCTTTTATTGCCTGCCAGACTTCAGAGCTTATCAAGAGAACTCTGTTGAACTTGCTGACTTCTTACTGAAAAAAGCGCTTGTGGTAACTGTACCAGGCAAAGAGTTTGGTATCGAAGGTCATTTGAGATTAAGCTTTTCCGGTACAGTGAAAGAAATCACCGAGGGGATAACACGAATGAAGTGGGCACTCGATCCAGAAGCACCACGTGAAATCTATATCGGGGACCGCAAGATGATTAGGGACTGGTTATGAATAATTTATTGAACATCAGAACGCCTGCAGAGGACCAGGCTCAAGAATTGCAATCCGATTTTGGACTTAAGAATCATGGGATTACGAATTTACGAGCAGCTTATTGGAACCTGCCAGTTGAAGCTTTGTACGAAGAGATAATTTTTCGTAAAGAGGGCCAATTATCCCACCAGGGTCCACTTGTGGTCAATACCGGGAAACATACCGCCAGAGCTGCCAACGACAAGCTGATCGTTCGAGAAGCCGGTTCCGAGGATCACATCTGGTGGGGTGAATATAATCGGCCAATTAATGCTGAAAAGTTTGAGGAATTATACGCTCGCTTACTGGGCTTCATTCAAGGAAGAGATTTGTTTGTCCAAGATTGCTTTGGTGGAGCTGATCAAAACTATAACCTCCCAGTGAGAATCATCACCGAGTATGCCTGGCACAGCTTGTTCGCACGGAATATGTTCATCTTACCAGAGACAAATGAAGACTATCGCAGGCA
>JBEQLH010000193.1:0-1141 GCA_040326075.1 Anaerolineales bacterium | reverse complement strand
GGGCTTTCGGGGACAGGAAAGACAACCTTATCAGCTGATCCTACCAGGCGGTTGATTGGTGATGATGAGCATGGATGGAGTGATGAGGGTGTGTTTAATTTTGAGGCTGGCAGCTATGCAAAAGTAATTCTTCTTTCACCAACCGCCGAACCCCAAATCTATGCTTGTACGAGAAAATTCGGAACAATTCTAGAAAATGTGGTTTATGATCCAGTGACTCGATTGATCGATCTGGATGACGATACGATCACCGAAAACACAAGAGCTTCTTTCCCATTGGAATACATCGATAATGCGATTCCGGAAAAACAGGCCGGACATCCAGAAAATATCATTCTGTTAACCTGTGATGCTTCCGGAGTTATGCCACCAATTGCCAGGTTAACGCCAGATCAAGCCCTGTATCACTTTATTTCCGGATACACCTCAAAAGTTGCGGGAACCGAGATTGGTTTGGGACAAGAGCCGGAAATCACCTTCAGCACGTGCTTCGGGGCACCTTTTATGGTGCATCACCCAAATTATTATGCGGACCTGTTAAGAAGGAGAATCACGCGCTATAATGTGAACTGTTGGCTGCTCAACACCGGCTGGGTGGGAGGACCATATGGTATCGGCAAACGGATCAGCATCCAGTTCACGCGGGCTATGCTATCTGCAGCCCTCTCGGGTGCACTTTCAGATGTTGAATACCAAAAGGATCCAATATTTGGATTTGAGGTTCCGCTTCAATGCCCAGAGGTGCCAGATGACGTATTAAATCCAGCCTCAGCCTGGCCGAGCGAAAGTGACTATACTGCCAGGTACCGAGATTTAGCCTCTCGTTTTATTGATAATTTCCGAAAATTTGAGGATGATGCTGACGTGGCAATAAGAAATTCCGGACCTAAATTATAATTACAACGCCCAGGCGAGCATTAATCCTAATATTGCGATGATAGCCCCCAGGTGAAGAAGTAAATTTGTTTCAACCAGAAATCCCGTTCCTGGAATGAATTGAAGGATTGCATTTAAGGTGATCAGCAAAATTCCCAAAAATGGCAGTAAGCCCTTCCGGTGAGCGAGAAATTCGGATGTGGCATCCAAGAATCGATTAATTAATTTCACCATTGCGCTAATTATTGAGTGAGTTGCTTTGTTT
>JBEQLH010000192.1:0-6074 GCA_040326075.1 Anaerolineales bacterium | reverse complement strand
ATGGTGGACCACGTAAGATCGTACGTGAAGATTTACGCCTGGTCAGTGAGGAGGAGTAAAAGATGACAACCAATCCAAGCAGCAATGGTTATCTCGTTGGGTCAAATTTAGAACGGGTCCTCCACGCTGGACACTTCGCAGTTACCGGTGAGCTCGGCCCACCACAGAGCGCTGATCGCGAAGTTATCGGCAAGAAAGCCGCCTTACTCAAAGGGTATTGTGAAGCTGTCAACATTACTGACAACCAGACCGCCATCGTGCGCATGTCGAGTATTGGTGCTGGTGCACTTGTCGTCCAGGAAGGCCTGGAGCCAGTGATCCAGATGACCTGCCGGGATCGCAATCGCCTGGCGATCCAGAGTGATTTATTGGGTGCTTATGCGCTGGGAATGCGAAACTTACTTTGTTTATCCGGAGACCACCAAACATTCGGAAATCATCCCACCGCCAAGAATGTCTTTGATTTAGACTCTATCCAGCAGATTCAGATGGTGGCTGGCATGCGTGATGAATGCATCTTCCAGTGCGGCGACAAAATGAAAGGTCCTGAACCACGCTTCTTTGTTGGCGCAGCATCCGCTCCTTTCGCCGACCCCCTGGAATTCCGCCCCTACCGTCTGGCTAAGAAAGTCAAAGCTGGCGCAGATTTCATCCAATCTCAGCTGATTTATGATATTGAAGCATTCAAAACCTTCATGGAGAAAGTTCGCAATCTTGGTGTTCATGAGGAAACGTACTTCCTGGCAGGCGTCGGTCCATTGAAGAGCCCTGGAATGGCCCGCTATATGAAAAATAACGTGCCAGGCATCCTCATTCCGGATGAGATGATCAAACGCATGACCCAAGCGGGAGCTCCCTGGGCGGAAATAAGCAAAGATGAATTAACCAAAGAGGACAAGAAAGCCCGCTCCGCAGCCTGGAAGGAAACCGGCATCCAAATCTGCATCGAGTTGATCCAGCAGCTGCGCGAGATAGAGGGTGTAGCGGGTGTGCACATTATGGCTATTGAGTGGGAAGAAGCGGTAAAACCGATCGTTGAAGGGGCTGGATTGTACCCACGTCCAGTCGTCCCTGAACCAACCCCTCAACCAGCGTGACAGTTTCTCTTATTGTGAATGTTCCAATCCAAGGAGGTCGGTAGTGAGCGATATAACACAGCCTGAGAGCGAAGGAGCCCGCATCAATTCGCGTTTGGCTCAGCGGATACAAGAAGAACTAGGTGAAAATGTTTACCTTTGTTACCAATGTGTCAAATGCACCAGTGGTTGCCCAATTGGCAAGTATTTTGATTGGCAGCCTAACCAGATCATGCGCGCTGTGCAGCTTGGACAGGAGGATATCGCCCTCGAGTCCGAGACTCCCTGGCTTTGTGCCTCGTGCCAGACCTGTACAACCCGCTGCCCGCAGGGTTTAGATATTGCCAGGATCATGGATTTTCTGACCCGCGAAGCCTTGGATCAGGGCATCAAGCCTCCAATTCCAGAAGTTGACAATATGAACAAAGCCTTCCTGCGTGAGGTCCGCATTTGGGGACGCTCATATGAACTGGGTTTAATGGCTGAATTGAAATTGCGTAATCTGCGAACTCATCCAATCACGGAAGACCTGGATATGGGCATCAAGATGTTCGCAAAGAACAAGTTCCCCATTTTCCCCCATTTCACTCGACCGCCGAGTAAAGTGAAACCCATACCAGGTGCCAGCAAAGCAATAGCCTACTACCCCGGGTGTTCCCTGCATTCAACCAGCCCAGAATTCAACACCTCCACCAAAGCAGTGTGTGAGGCGTTGGACCTGACCCTGATCGAGCCTGATGGTTGGCTTTGCTGCGGAAGTTCTTCTGCTCATCGTGCCGACCCCGAGGCAGCTTTACGGCTGCCCATGCAAAACCTTTCCTTGATCGAGCAAAGTGGCTTCAATGAAGTAACCATGCCCTGCGCGGCTTGCTTCAACCGCCATAAATCCGCTCAATATGAGGTCCGTCATGATGAAAGTCATAAATCCGCGGTGGAGGAAAGTATTGGTTATACCTACCAGGATTCTGTGCAGGTGAATTCACTGGTCGAAACCATTTTCCAGAGCATAGGACCAGATGAATTATCCACCAAGGTTAATCACCCATTGCAGGGCTTAAATGTCGTTTGTTATTACGGATGTTTGCTAACCCGCCCTTCCGATATCACAGAGGCTCTCCACCCAGAAAATCCAACTGAGATGGATGAACTCATGTCTGCTCTCGGCGCAGAGGTGCTCGATTGGTCCTATAAAACCACTTGTTGTGGCGCGGCCCACTCCCTCACCCGCCAGGATATTGTCCTTGATTTGAGCAGCAACCTGATCAAAGAGGCGCGCGCGGCTGGGGCGGATGTGATTGCAGTCGCCTGCCCGCTGTGCCACACCAACCTGGATGCCCGGCAGTTCCAAATGGGTTTAGATGAAGAAATGCCGGTCATGTATTTCACTCAATTGATGGCTTTAGCGTTAGGACTGTCAGAAAGAGAGGCAGCCTTGAAAAAAAACCTGGTTGATCCGAGACCATTATTACGCGAGAAAGGATTATTTAATTGAGCTAATAGAGGGACTTAATTTATTTTGAAATTACTCAGTTTCCTCCACCCCCTAGCGATCATCATCTCTCCTCTCCTATCCCCGCACCCCCAGGTGCGGGGATAACCCTTTCTATTATATCCCTCCGCTATCACTGTCTGCATAGTGATTGCTGAGAAATGAAAACTATGTTCGCATCTCAAGCCGACCATCGCTTGAGCCTCAATAGATGCCTTTCTTCATCAAACTTTTTACGAATTGTTGCTATGTTTCAGGTTTAAGTGGTGATTTTTGACCCTTGTGGTAGGTCAGGACATACGTTAACTTTACTGTGGAAAAGCTATCCAAATTAGAAATAGGAGGTTGAACCGCTTATGGCTACTGAACTAAGAATCGATGCTCTGCTGCCGCAGGAAATGGCAACCAGGGCGGAGTATTTGGGGGAACGAAAAGCTGATATGCCCCTCCTGACCATGTTCACCCTGGCTCTCCTGGCAGGGGCATTTATCGGCCTGGGGGCAATGTTTGCAACCACAACAGCAGCTGGTACTGCTGGAGTGGTTCCATACGGGGTTGTGCGAGTATTAACAGGATTAGTATTCTGCCTGGGCCTGGTGCTCGTAATCGTGGGCGGTGCGGAGCTTTTCACCGGCAATAATCTCATTGTTATGGCCTGGGCCAGTGGGAAAGTATCCTCAACATCCCTAATGCGGAATTGGATTATTGTTTATATCGGGAATTTCATCGGATCGATAGCCACCGCCATATTGGTATTTGCCAGCCAGCAGTACCTGTTTGGCAATGGGTCTGTCGGACTGACCGCCCTGGGGATCGCAGATTCTAAAATGCACCTGGGTTTCACCCAAGCGATTGCCCTAGGTGTTCTGTGTAATATCCTGGTATGCCTGGCGGTGTGGTTGACATTCAGTGCCCGGAGCACAATCGACAAGATCGCCGCGATTATCTTCCCCATCACTGCTTTCGTTGCAGCTGGATTTGAACACAGCATTGCCAATATGTATTTCATCCCGATGGGTCTGTTGATTAAGAATTTTGACCCAAGCTTCGCAGCAGCCTCAAATATTGATTTGAGCAGCCTTACGTGGGTTGCCTTTCTGGTGAACAATTTGCTCCCGGTTACGATAGGCAATATCATCGGAGGCTCGGTATTTGTGGCGGCAATCTATTGGTCAGTATTCCTACGTCGAAAACCTGTGTAAATATCAAAAGACCAAATTACTAAGAAAGGATTAGGAGCCATGAAAGCTTTTATGTTGATCGAAATTCAAACTGGAGAAATCCCCGAAGTCGTTCGCCAACTGCGACGGATAGAATCAGTCTCTGAGGCTTATATGACCTTTGGACCTTATGATGCGGTCGCCGTTGTTACCGCGAAAGACGTCTCTCATTTAGGTCAGATAATGTCCTCTATCATCCAACCCATCCCAGGTGTCATTGACACCCTCACCTGCATTGCTGTCGATGAATAAACCAGACTGGATGATGGGCGAACCGAAACCTGATCTGCTGGGAACTCGATTAGCTGAATTGCGCAAATTGTTAGACAATAAGAATCCAGAAGATCTAGCCACCAGATCAGGCACTACATATAAATCTATCGACCAGGTTAGTGGCCAATTCCATACTCAATTGTGGGATCGCAATATTGTGCTCACATACCCGGACTTCGTCGCACAGGATGAACAGACATTGGATGAACTGGGGGCGAGTTCACAAGCCCTATTACTCTATTATTTCGTAACCTGTGATGGCACCCCTGCTTCAGCTCAATGGGTTTCATTTTCAGAGCTGCCAGATGGTCGTTTTTACAACCAGGCATACCAGGGCTACAGCGGAGGGAGATTAGCCCAGGTATTCAAAAATGATTTTAAAGCCTTATGCCAGGTCTCAGAAAACCTGGGTGGGAAGCGAGTATACTTGTTGGGCGACGCGGCTTACGAGTTCCAGGTCCTGCCAATGGTAAGTTTGTTAGTGGTCACCTGGCAGGGTGATGAGGAATTTAATTCTACCTACCAAATTCTGTTTGATGCCGCGGTAAGCCATCATTTACCAACCGATGCCTGCGCCATTCTCGGCAGTAATTTAACTAACCGCTTGATTACGGAAATGGAGTCGTTGAATGAAAATCGCCATTAGTGGAAAGGGAGGCGTTGGAAAGACAACTTTATCCGCATTGCTGGCTCAGGTATACGCCGACGCAGGTCGAAATGTCCTGGCAGTGGATGCCGATCCGTCGCCCTGCCTGGCAGGAGCTCTCGGATTCCCTGCAGAACAGCGAGCCAAGCTGCATCCCATTTCTGAAATGGATGAGCTGATCTACGAACGTACAGGAGCCAAACCCGGCGCCACTGGAGGATATTTCACCCTCAACCCCCGCGTTGATGACATCCCTGAACGTTTTAGTGTTGAATTCCGTGATGTGAGCTTGCTGGAGATGGGTTCCGTGGATATCGGTGGATCGGGGTGCATCTGTCCCGAGAGTGCCATGCTTAAATCCCTCTTCACCCACCTTATGTTCCGTAAGGAAGATGTATTAATTCTGGATATGTATGCTGGGGTCGAACATCTTGGCCGGGCGACAGTCGATTTTGTGGACGCCATGCTGATCGTTGTAGAACCAACCCGCCGAAGTTTAGGTACCGCCGCCCAGATTAAGGCTCTGGCTGAGGATATCGGTCTTACCCGTTTATGGTTGGTGGGAAATAAAGTGCGAGACGAGGCAGAAACAGCTTTCCTGATGTCCGAAACACCCGGCATACCTGTGCTGGGATTACTGCCAGCTGATATGGGCGTGCAGGAAGCTGACCGGTTGGGGATACCTGTTTATGACCATGTGCCGGTTTTACGCAAGGCAGCTGAAGGGATCGCAATGGCTTTGGATTCACAATTATCGACGAGTAAGGCCGCTCAACCCCAGGGTGGGGATCTGTAAAGATAGAAATCACTCTGAACTTTATTATTTGGTAAATTTATTGATGTTAATTGAGGAATTAAGAAATGACGACAACTATAGCACTTGCCGGTAAAGGGGGCGTAGGAAAGACGACCATCGCCGGAATGGTGATTAAATATCTGGCTCAATCGCAGGATGGCGCTATCCTGGCGATCGATGCCGATCCCAGCAGCAACTTAAACATGGTGTTAGGGTTGGATTTAGATTGGACAGTCGGTGATATTCGCGAAGACATGCTCTCCCAGGTCAAGACATCATTAACTGCCGGCGGCGCAGCAATGGGTGCTCTCCCAGGCGGGGTATCCAAACACGAATACCTGGATTACGAGATTCGCTCTTCCCTGGCGGAGGGAAATCATTTTGATTTGATCGCCATGGGCCGTTCAGAAGGCCCGGGATGCTACTGCGCAGTAAACCACAACCTGCGAGATGTCGTAGACAGCATAAGCAAGAATTATCGCTACGTGGTGATCGATAATGAAGCCGGCATGGAGCACCTGAGCCGGCGCACGACCCGCGATGTTGATTATATGTTGATCGTCACCGATCCGAC
>JBEQLH010000355.1:0-2115 GCA_040326075.1 Anaerolineales bacterium | reverse complement strand
AACCGGTGTTGGGCCAGGGTAATTTGATGGCGGGTGCTGTCAGGTTCCTCGGCGATCAACACAATCGACCCACCGTCGGTGAAATAAAAGCCCTCAACGATCGTTAATTTCTCTGGAATCTCCATCAGGCCAACTCCCAAACTGATAATTTTGGTCAATTTCATTATACAGGGAAAAATCTCCCCCGCAATATTTGATCACTACCCTGTGGGAAGACCCTCCCTGACAATCACCCCTGCCCTGAGAAAGTCTCACAGATCGCCAGGGCGGTGGCGCATTGATATGCTTCGGGGAATCCGCAGTTGGTGATGGCGGTGAACAACTGTCGGTAAGACCTTCTGAATCTGGTGGTCCACAATGCTCTTGAGCGAAGGAGAGTACCCGCCAAACGAGACCGGGGTGAGATAGACCATCAAATCGCTGTCAAAGTGTGTTCTATCACCCTGGTTGATCTTGTAAATCTCGTTTCTTCGCAGCTCTAGCTCAGTTGCTGCAAAATAACCTCTCTCAACTTCCGGAAAAAGCTTGACATCTTGTACATTTACATATATAATTAGGTAACTAATTATTAGGATGCTAACTATAATCATGACTAATGAAACTCTCATTCAAATTGACCAGATCTCAATATCGGCTCCAGTTACCGATGTCTTCAATTTGCTAGACCAGGTGGCCAGGAGGCTGCGTGAGATCCAGCGCTTGACTGTTAGCGAGGTCAACCTTACTCCCCCCCAGTATCAGATCTTAAGATTTCTGTGGGAGCAGGACAGCCAACCCTTCAAAGATCTGGCAGATTCCAACGGCTGCACGCGCCCCACCATGACCGGAATAGTCGATACTTTGGAGAAGAAAGGTCTCGTGACCCGCCAGCCTAACCCTGATGACCGCCGCAGTTTGCTGGTCACCCTGTCAGATAAGGGCAAAGTCCTGGAAGGTAACACCCCAGATCTGGATCTCATTTATGCTAAGTGCTGTGTGGGCTTGAGCGCTGAGGAGTTTCAGCAGCTCGGCTCATTACTAGAAAAACTAGACCAATCTCTGGATTGCTCTTGCTGATCCAGTTATAGAACACATAAGGAGTATGAAATGAATACCAGGAAGTTTTTTATAATCTTTGCCCATGCGTTTGTCGGCTGGGCACTTTGCACTGCCACAATGGTCATTGGCATGGCAACTATGTCAATAGACAGTGCTTTAATCGTGCATGCGATCGGCGCGCCAATCATTTTTACGATCGTTTCGCTGATCTACTTCAACAAGTTCAATTACACTTCACCGCTCCGCACTGCTTTGATTTTCGTTTCCTTTGTGATCGTGGTGGATTTCTTCCTTGTTGCCTTGATCATCAATCGTAGCTTGGAAATGTTTGCCAGCCCGCTGGGAACATGGATTCCCTTCGCTCTGATATTTACCTCGACCTATGTTACTGGCTTGCTGATAAATAGAAGTTCCGGACAACAGGCTGTATCATTGGTAGGGCATGGAAGCGAATAATCTTTTCCGAAACCTGATCGAGATTGGATTTGGCCTCCTATATCTAATAGGGGCCATATTCAATTCCTTTTATACCCTGCGTCACAGTGATGAGTTTTATGGAAGCTTTGCAGAAAAAGCCATTTTGGCTCCTGCAAAGCTTCTCATTGAAAAAGTTGTAATTCCCCGTGCAAGACTATTTACCATATTACTCATCATTTTTCAATTAACAGTGGCGTTCTGTATATTGAGCAGAGGTCCACTTGTAATACCAGGTCTTATTGCGGGAGCAATTTTTTCCTTCACAGCTGCGTTTGTATCCAATCCTTCTGGTGCAACAGCTAATCTGGTAATGTCCGCCGCTCAACTGTATCTTGCGCTGACCCGGTAGAAATTTCCAAGTCCAGGAGGCCCACCCCAGGCGTCATTCCCTGACCCTACCTGCGATCAACGCCCAGGCTACAACGAACAGGAACCCGGCCACACATAGCCATTCAAACCAGCGCCCAAACGCAGTATAAATGGTCGCCACGTGCCTTGAGGGAACCTGAGCGACCATCGCCAATCCCGCTCCGCGGGGGACAGGCGCGTAATTCGCGGATGATCTTTCTTGGAGTATCTGGGATCTTAACCTATTCCCCC
>JBEQLH010000191.1:4319-6086 GCA_040326075.1 Anaerolineales bacterium | reverse complement strand
CTGGCGCTCATAAAGTTGGAGCCGCTTTTGGTTGTCTTGTCCCCCGCCTGGTAACTGGTCAATTTGACCCAACGACTCAGAAGGCTGTCTGGCCTTCTACTGGAAATTATTGTCGCGGCGGCGCGTATGACTCGGCTTTACTTACCTGCCAATCGATCGCTATCTTACCGGAAGGGATGAGTCAGGAACGATTTGACTGGTTGGCAGAGATCGCTGGAGAAGTGATCGCCACTCCAGGCAGCGAATCCAATGTAAAAGAGATTTTCGATAAATGTTGGGAGCTGCGTGCAACTGGTGAAGATTTGATGATCTTCAACCAGTTCGACGAGTTTGGTAACTATCTCTGGCATTACGAAGTTACTGGACGTGCGATGGAGGAAGTCCTCCAGCAGGTAATGGGGTCGAAGGATGCCTTCAGGGGGATTGTCTCGGCAACGGGTTCGGGAGGCACGATTGCCAGCGGGGATTATCTGAAGCAGGTGTTCCCCACCAGCAAGATAATCGCCAGTGAAGCCCTGCAGTGCCCAACGCTGTTGGAGAACGGTTTTGGATCGCACCGGATCGAAGGCATTGGGGATAAGCATGTACCCTGGGTGCACAACGTCAAGAATACCGACCTGGTGGTTGCAATCGACGATAACGCAGTTGTCAATCTGGCGCGATTGTTTAATGAACCTTCTGGACGCGCATACCTGGAATCCCAGGGGATTGCGGAGGACTTCGTTGGTCAGCTTGATTTGTTGGGATTTTCAGGGATATCCAACCTGCTTTCAGCGATAAAGTTTGCTAAATATTACGAGATGAACGAAAATGATGTTGTGATCACGGTGTTAACCGACTCGATGGAGCTGTATGGCAGCCGTCTGACTGAAATGCATGCGGAATTCGGGGAATACCATGACCTTGATGCCGCGGCCGATTTTGCCAGATATTTAAAGGGGGTTTCTACGGATAATATGCTTGAACTCAGTTATGTTGAACGTCGGCGGATCCATAATTTGAAGTATTTCACCTGGGTTGAACAGCAAGGAAAAACCTATGAGGAAATTATGGCTCAATGGTATGAACCAGACTACTGGACCAATGTTCAATCTCAAGTTAGTGACATCGATCAATTGATCAACGAATACAATGCGCAAGTTGGATTATTAGAAAGCTAACCAGGCACTCTCAATAATTAAATTCTGGTTTGTTACCGGTATTCTCCCTATCAGGTGCTCGAATGGGAATCTCCCTTACGCCTGCTTCACTGGTTCTGGTTGCTGTGATGACCGGACCGCGCGACCTGGAAATCGCCAGGTTGTTCGGGTGGTACCGGATTCCCTTGCGGACTGCACCCAAAGTTATCGCAGTTGACTATCTTGCTTTCTACCAGACTGGGGCTTTCCAGGAGGCGAAATGGCGGATCCAATATATTGCTCCGGTCAGGGGGCATGAATTGACAACTCGCGGTGAGCTTCTCCGTGAGGAATCAGACCATCCGCGAGCCAGGGAGGAATATTATAAAGTCCAGATTGGTCCGCTTGAAGAATTACCAGAGATTATCCATGCAGACAAATGGCGGAGGATTACTTTTTTCTACACTACCGGTGAATATATGCAAAATGCTGAAACAATCAACGATCTGGTTGTGCATTCCGAGGAACGGACAATCCTTTGGAAAGCCCTGCGCGAACGAATGATGCAGGTACAAAGTTATCAGGTTGATGAAGATGCTGGTGCTGAGCTTGATGAAGAGGTCTTGTCCGCGTTATTCGGCATCAGGGA
>JBEQLH010000191.1:0-4219 GCA_040326075.1 Anaerolineales bacterium | reverse complement strand
AAAAGTGGCACGCTAAAGCGGATCCCAAAGCAGCCATTGATTTCGGTTTTCATATGAATATCACCCACCTGGATGATCAGGTTGAAAAAGAAATCCCCAGGCTGCTCGATCTGGGGATAACGACCTTGAAAGTGTTTATGGCCTATAATGGTCGCTTACGATTGCAGGATGGCGATATCTACCGGGTATTAGGCATTGCCAGGAAAAATGGGATGTTAACCATGCTGCATGCTGAAAATGGTGATGTGATTGAGGCTCTTGTCTCTGAGGCACTTGCTGCGGGTCAAAATTCTGCTGAATGGCATGCCCGAACAAGGCCGGGATGGGGTGGGGTCGAGGCAGTATTGCGCGGTGCAGCCCTGGCAGAACAGGCAGGTGCTCCTCTCTATGTTGTTCATATCAATCAGACCGGTGAAGCTGATCAACTGCAATACGCCCGATCACGTGGAATAAACGTCATGGGAGAAACCTGCCCGCCATATTTATTTTTTACTGAAGAACATTTACGCCGTCCGGATGGCGCGAAATGGATATGTTCACCTCCGATGCGTACCCAAGAGGATAACCTTGGATTGTGGAAGGCGCTGGCTGACGACACCCTGCAGACTATCGGCACTGACCACTGTCCGTTCTTCTTTGATGGAACTCAGACCATTGAATATGAAGGAAAGCCAATCGCTATTCCAGGAAAAGAATTAGGTATGGACGACTTCACCAAGATTCCTAATGGTGTACCTGGAGTAGGTGATCGCTTGCCTATATTATGGACTTATGGGGTAAGAGCTGGTCGCATCTCCCCAAACCAGTTCGTTGCATTAACCTGCACTAATGTGGCAAAAATCTTTGGCATATACCCAAAGAAAGGCACACTATTACCAGGGTCAGATGCTGATATTGTTATTTGGGATCCTGAGAGGCAATTAACTTATGGTCAAGCCTACTCACATCACCGAACTGACTACAACCTGTATGAGAATTGGGAGCTGGTCGGATATCCAGAGAAAGTCTTCTTGCGCGGTGATCTTATCGTTGAAGGAGATCACTGGTTAGGTAAACGTGGTGGGGGGCAGTTTTTGAACCGATCGCCAAATGCGGCAATATTATAATTGTCGTTAATTCGTCCTTTTTATAGTATGGATTAAATCGAGAGCATGTTAGTAATATTATCCATCATTTTGCTCGTTGCAGCTGCATTGGCTATGTTGATCCTGCGGGTTGTACGGCCGACCTTTGGATACCATTGGTTGATCGCTGCGGGTGGAGCGTTTGGGGCATGGATCGTAATGCTCCTGGTTGGATTGAATCTCCCGGTGAGTTATCAATTAAACACCTGGGGTCAGAAAACCGTATATCCTAATTCGCTCATTCTGGTTGTGGACCAGGTCTCCTGGCCATTTGCCGTTGGTCTGGCGACCCTAATTCTCGCCGCTATTTTGACAGATGTTGTCCGGGCAACTGAGCTTGATTGGTCAAACTGGTCCAGCAGCCTTGTGATGACTGCATTGGGTATAGCTGCAGTCTTTTCCGGCAACTTGTTGGCATTCCTGTTAACCTGGACTTTATTCGATCTTGCAGGTCTTGTCATTCTATTAGTTCAGTTCCAATCCGGTTTCGCACGCAGACGAGTTGTGATGGTATTTTTCTTGCGATTGCTGAGTATCACATGTCTGTTAATCGCAGCCGTAATATCAATCAATGAAAATACTGGCTTCCTTCTAGAGCAAATTACTCCCGCTGCAATTGTTTTGATCGTTCTCGCCGTGGGTTTAAGGTTGGGATCAGTACCAGGAAATACGCCAATTTTTAAAAAGAATACAAGTCGACGCAGCTTGGGAACAGTGTTGCGAATGGCTGCCGCGGTGATCACCCTGGTTTTCCTGGTGCGAATATCCCCGGCGATGGGGGATGCAGAATTACCATCCATATTATGGTTTCTATTATTTAGCTTAGTGGGGTTGATCGCTCTTCTCTCAGGCGCAGCGTGGGTTTTAGCCAAAGATGAAATTGATGGTCGACAGGCCTGGATAATCGGAATGAGTGCGATTGTAACCGCAGCTGCATTGCGAGGTCAAACGGAAGCAAGTTTGGCCTGGGGACTTACAACAGTATTTTCTGGCGGATTAATCTTCCTTGCCTCCGTCAGATCCAAAATATCTTTGTGGATTACACTTTTGGGGTTAGTTGGAATTTCAGCCTTACCATTCACGCCAGCCTGGAATACCCTGGCACTCTATTCCCAACCTTTTAACTTGTCAATGATTCTGTATTTCAGCGCTATGGTTTTATTGATGTGGGGCTTTGCTCATCATGCATCTCAATACCTGTCATATCAAGCTGGTGTGGAGCGGTGGATTAAGGTGGTTTATCCTTTGGGATTGTTATTAGTATTGATCATCCAGATTGGCTTCGGTTGGCTGATGAAACCAGAAATTGGAGAAGTGCCTATTTTCGGATGGATTCTTGGACCTTTGATTAGTCTCTTGGCCACCTTGGGATTCATCTGGCAACGACGCGGTGGGCGAATGCCGCAGCTCATTGCAAAATTGATAAATTCGGCATTTTCGCTGAGTTGGGTATATATGATCATTAATTCAGCTTTCAGAACCTTTTCCCGTGTTGTCGATTTCATTACAAACGTATTGGAGGGAGAGGGTGGGCTGTTATGGGTGTTATTGTGGATTGTGTTGTTTTTAGCTATCCTGGTAATTAGCATGGGAGCCTGATCTGTGATTCCTGACTTTCTTGCTTTAATTGCGGTGATCCTGACCTTCCTCACGGCTTCAATATTATTGATCAGTTGGGATTGGCGGATCAGTATTTTCTCCCTTTCTCTTCAATATGCCTGTGTATTTGTTCTTGTTTCGTTGACCTGGCCATTAGAAATTGCCGCGGTTAAAGTAGTTGCTGGGTGGATTGCTGGTGTGGTTTTAGGCATAGCACTAATTAACCTCCCAGGTGGAATTTCTAACGAAAAGCCAATGATAGTATCTGATCTAATATTTCGGCTCCTGGCCGCGATCCTGGCAGGATTGTTTGCCTTCACCGGAGGCGCGAAATTAATTACTTGGTTGCCCGAGATCACCTTGTTGCAGGCTTATGGCGGTATGATCCTGATTGCATTAGGATTGCTTCATCTAGGGCTCTCATCCCAACCTTTTAGAGTGGTGTTGGGCCTGCTAACTGTGCTGAGTGGATTTGAAATACTCTATGCAGCGGTTGAAAGCTCAATTCTGATCACCGGGTTGTTGGCTTCCGTAACCCTTGGATTAGCCGTGCTGGGGGCGTATCTGATTATCGCCCCAACACTGGAGGAAACCAGTTGAATTCCGCATATATCTGGATTTTTCTCCCTGGCCTGGTGGCAGTGGGATTACTTCTCCTTCAAAAACGAGAAACCCTTGTTGCTATATTGGGAACATTAGTCACCGCTGGGCTGGCAGCTTTGGCTGCCTGGTTCCCAGTGCAAGAGCAAGTCTTCATATGGAGATGGGTGATTCCCTTTTCGGATACCTTCATTTTCTTTGGGCGGAGATTTGTCTTGTCTGAATTTGACCGACCGGCATTAATTATCATTTACCTGACGGCAGCTCTTTGGTTTGGAGCGGTTCCAATTGCTCGCCCAGTGAGATTGTTTGTACCCCTGGGATTAGCCATGGTCGCATTACTTACCGCTGCCATTGCTGTTGAACCATTCCTTATTGCAGCTGTAATAATCGAAATTGCTGTTCTGGTGAGCATTCCATTCTTGTCCCCTCCAGGCAAATTGCCAGGGAGAGGCGTGCTGCGGTATTTATCATATTTAACCATCGGCATGCCATTTATTTTGATTTCCGGATTCATGCTCACTGGATTTGAGATGGGCCCTGGAGATCAAGAACTTGTGATCATAGCCACTGCTCTGTTAGCGATTGGATTTGCCCTACTTCTGGGAGTATTTCCTTTCCATACCTGGATTCCGATGTTAGCCAAGGAATCTCACCCATACTCAACAGCGTTTGTTTTATTGCTGCTCCCCGTGGCTGTCTCCCTGTTGGGGCTTGGATTCTTAGATCGGTTCGTTTGGTTGAAGGAAGCCCCAAGCACTTCTCTAATCCTTCAAACTGTTGGAGTGTTAATGATTGTGACGGCAGGGATCTGGGCTGCTGTTGAAAAGAATCTGGCGCGAATGATGGGATTTGCCTTGATTCTGGATATTGGTTTTTCATTACTGGCACTCGGG
>JBEQLH010000190.1:0-6123 GCA_040326075.1 Anaerolineales bacterium | reverse complement strand
AAACATGAATTTTCCTCCCAATACCTGCTGTCCAGTTCCGATTGTGAGTCCTTATCATTGGCCGAGCTGCTGGGCATGGCAGATCCCGAGACCACGCGCCTGTGGACAGATCTGAAGTTGGGATACACGGAATCCTCGGGGCATCCACTGCTGCGGGGTGAGATCGCCAATATCTACCAGGGAATCATTGAGAAGGATGTCCTCGTGGTTGTACCGGAGGAAGGTATTTTCCTATTGATGCACGCTCTGTTGGAAGCTGGGGATCACGTGGTCTGCACCTTTCCAGGCTACCAATCCTTATATGAAGTAGCCCGATCGATCGGCTGCGAAGTTTCGACCTGGGAACCGGATGAGGAACGTGAATGGTACTTCGATGTCGAAGAATTAGCTCAGAAAATGAGGGACAATACTAAGCTGGTGGTGGTCAACTTCCCCCATAATCCGACCGGTTATATGCCTTCACAGAAAGATTTTATTGCCCTGGTCGAGCTTGTCCAGCAGCGCGGGGCCTATTTATTGTCCGACGAAATGTATCGCTTCTTAGAAATAGAGGACGGATCAACATTGCCAGCTGCGTGTGAGTTGTATGAAAGAGCCTATTCTCTATTTGGCTTATCAAAGACCTTTGGTCTTCCAGGTCTGCGGGTTGGGTGGCTGGCTTCACAAGACACTGAAGGGTTGAATGAGATCGGAAGGCTCAAGGACTACACCACTATCTGCAGCAGTGCCCCAAGTGAAATCCTGGCCATGATCGCCATACGAAGCAAGGAAAAAATCTTCGCCCAACAGGCAGCAAGGGTTCGCAGGAATGTTGCTGTCCTTGACACATTCTTTAAGGACTACCCGAATCACTTCAGTTGGAACCGGCCCAAGGGGGGGTCAATCTGTTTCCCAAGAATGCTAACTGTAGAGGATACCTATACTTTCTGTGAACAGCTGGTTGTGGAAACAGGAATTATGCTGGCTCCCTCGCGGGTGTTTCAATTTGGTAATCACCATGTGCGAATTGGATTTGGAAGAGACAATCTACCGCATGTGGTTGAGCTGTTTGCCAGGTATTTAGATCAGCATTTTCCTGCATAGCATCTGGAATGATAACCAGCCGCCTTTATCACATCAGAGATTAATTGATTCTCAAAATACCAATCACCGGATTCTGATTTAGGTCACCAGGGGAAATCCGCACCAGTTAAGCAAATTTCCATCTCGATGATTGTTAAATGTATTAGCTCGTGTACAACAGCATAGTTTCGTTCCCAAATTAAAGCTTAAGTCTCTAAAAATATTATTGATTTCATGAATATTCCTTTGATAGCTGCTATAATACGTGTAATACACGTGTTAGCTGAGAGGATTTGAATTATGCAGAAGAAGTTGACCATAACAATTGATGAAGAGGTATACCAGGGGTTGTATTCAGTTGTCGGTCCCCGCAAAATCAGTCGCTTCATAGAAAATCTTGTCCGACCTCACGTCTTGATCCCAGACATGGAAGCTGCTTACCAGGAAATGGCCGAGGATGAAGAGCGGGAAGCGGAAGCTTTGGAGTGGGCTGAATCCACGCTGGGAGACGTGAGTGATGAGACGCGGTGAGGTGTGGTGGGTTAACTTCGAGCCATCGATGGGTGGAGAGATCAAGAAGAAAAGACCGGCGGTCATCATCAGCAATGATACTGCTAACAAATTTCTCAACCGCGTGCAGGTGGCTCCCTTGACTTCGAAAGTCAAACGGGTTTACCCCAGTGAAGCACTGGTGACGTTAAATGAACAACCAAATAAAGCTGTGGCTGATCAATTAACAACAGTCAGTAAACAGCGAATGATAAACCGGGCAGGTGTCCTGAGCTTTGATGATATGCACAATGTAGAGCAGGCGGTGAAAGTGCAGCTTGGATTGTAGGAGACTGTAGAGTACCACTGATTGATCTGCAAATTGGATGGCCGTTCTATAGATGTAATTAGCAATGCTACCATCTGAGCCGTGGAATAAACTGCCTGAATTGGCGATGAGGATGAGAGAAATTTGGAGAGGTTCTATTAATTCTTCTCCAAATTTCCCAAAAACGCTAACATTTTCAGTGAAGAATACACATCAATCAGACTGCAGATTGAAATCCCTTGCGACTAATTGTCATCCGCAACAAATTCCAGCAGGTCCCCTGGTTGACAATCTAACTCACGGCAGATTCTATCCAGTGTCGAAAAGCGAATTGCCCGGGCCTTATTTGTTTTCAGGATCGACAGGTTGGGCAGCGCGATATCGATCGCCTCGGCCAGCTCGGAGAGCTTTACACCGCGTTTGACAAGCATTAAATCCAGGTTAACTCGTATTGTCATATGTGCCTCAAATCGTCAGCGCTTTTTCGCGTTCGAGATCCAATCCGTAGCTCCAGACCTGCGCCAGGACCAAGATCAGCAAGCTGGCCAGGATCACCTCAGCATCGAATGGTGATGGAAGACTAAGCGAGGGCTCAACGATCGTCAGTTGATTCAAAATCTCCCAGGCGGCGAAGTACTCAACCGCGGCTTTCAGGAAACCAACCAGCAGCACCAGGTACCCAATCCTGCGAATCCGCACGGTGTTCTCAGGCGTAAAGGGATCACCCTGGAGGATGGCTTGGAGTACGGAACGCAGCAGGTAGACCACGTAAGCCAACCCGATCGCGGTCAGGAGCTTGGCAAGATTGCTGATCAGGATAATGCTCCAGTCCGTCGTTTCCAAGCGCAGTGTGCCCTGTGCTCCTTCTACAAATGCAGCCTGGATACCTTTAGCCTCTGCACCAGCAACTTTCACTTCAAATTGAGGCTCGTCACCCGCGCCAATTGCTACTGGAACGGAGGCGGTGATTGGCACATCAATCACATTCAGGACCAGGGGTGAGAGCGCGATCCACAGGACCAGGAAGACACTAACGAAAACTAAAAGCCAGAAGATGATATCCAGCAGGATTTTTACGAAGCGGGTTAATTTTAGATTTTGTGTTTCAGCCATTTCATTTCCTCCATCAAGTTATCGTATATCATTATATATTTAATGTTTATCGATAATAATATATCGTAATTCGTTATCTTTGTCAAGAGCTAATTTCGAACAATTGAGCAGACTTATCCACCTAAAACCACAACCTTAATCAGCGCTGATTACCCATCTTGGGTATAATTTATATCTTGTGTACATGCTGCCAATCTAATGCATTACGCTCGAATTGCCTAAAGAAGTGGCTTTTGATGATCAGCATCTAAGGAGAGAACCTTGACAGATTATGTGATTGAAACCAAGGGATTATCAGTCTATTATGGCCGTCACCGCGGTATCCTGGACGTAGATTTGAACATCGAAAAAGGGGAAGTATTTGGCTTCCTTGGACCCAATGGTGCTGGTAAAACCACCACCCAGCGCGTCTTAATGGACGTGATCCGCCCTACAGCAGGTGAGGCCCGCATGTTCGGCAAAGACTGCCAGAAAGAGGGCGTCGCGGCCCGGGACCGGGTGGGGTACCTGCCCGGCGAATTGAGCCTGTATGACAACATGAAAGCTCGTCAATTCTTCAAGATGTATTTCTCCCTCCAGAAAAGCAACACTGATCCCACATATTGGCAAACGCTGGCTGACCGGCTTGACCTGGACACCACCCGCAAGATCCGTGAATTATCCCGCGGTAACAAGCAAAAGGTAGGGGTGGTAGCCGCCTTTATGAACAAGCCGGAATTGCTCATTTTAGATGAGCCCACCAGCGGTCTGGACCCACTACTGCAGCAAACCGTGATGGAACTGGTCCGTGAAACCAACCAGGCTGGTGCAACCATTTTCTTTTCCTCCCACATGCTGTCCGAAGTGGAGGTCGTCTGTGACCGGGTGGGCATCATCCGCGACGGTCAGTTAGTGACCACTGAGCGAGTGCAGGATTTAACCACCCAGCGTTTCAAACGGGTGCGCTTCAAATTTGCCACCCCACCCCCAGCCGACGCCTTCACCCAAGATGGCGTGACAGAAACCACGCGCGATGAGCAGGACGTCACCCTCGAAATTTATGAAGGTTTGGACAAGGTCATGGAAACGGCCGTGCGCTTTGGCATCCTCGATATCGAAACAATTCCGGTTTCCCTGGAGGAAATCTTCCTGGCTTATTACGGCAAAGGAAATGGAGGCAGCCATGCTTAGGCTATTATTGCAAGAGCTACGTTTTCGACGCAACGCCATTATCGGCTGGGCCATCGGTCTTACTTTCCTCCCAGCTATCTATGTCGGCATTTATCCTCAATTTGAGGCGGAATTAGCTGGAATGCAAGCCATCATGGATCTGGAAATCTATCAGGCAATGGGGATAAGCCTTGGCAGTTTTGAAGAATGGGTCGCTTCAACCGTGATCAATATTGTCCCCATCCTGGTGGCGATTTATGCTGTCATGGATGGGACGGGAACTCTGGCCGGTGAAGAGGAAGCTGGTAAGCTAGAACTCATCGTAGCCTTACCCATCCCCCGCTGGCAGATCGTCACCGTAAAAGCCGTCGCTCATGGCATTGCCCTTTTCCTGATCCTGCTGCTCGTGGCCATCTCAACCACCATCGTTTTCTTAGCCATCGAGAGCCAGATCGAAACCACCCTTGTGGCAACGGATTTGCTATGGGGTTTGTTATACACCTGGCCAATTGTCATGGCTTTCGGCATGATCAGTCTCTTCTTCGGAGCTTTCGCCCCCCGCCGGCGCATCGCAGCCCTGATTGCTACCGTTGTTGTGGTGGTCAGCTACTTTGGCAGCAACCTGTCTTCGCAAGTCTCGAGCTTGGAATCTATCCAGCCGCTGTTCATGTTCCATTATTTAGATGCCACAGCTGGCTTGTTTGAGACTGGACCGCAAGCTAGCGACGTATTGATTTTGCTTGGAATCGCACTGGTTGCCTTTATTTGGGCAGTCGTTTTCTTCCAGCTGCGGGACATCACCGTGGGTGCCTGGCCCTGGCAGCGCGGAAAAATACCCGCTGATACGACCCAGTCAGGATAAACAACCTGCTGAACACCTCCAGGGTATCCGGGTGCCCGTGGCTCTTGAATAGATTGTATTTATTTCTATGGGATCAGCTTTAAGCAGAAGGATCAATCTTCTGAGTCCAGAAGATTGATCCTTCATACAAAATAATCAACAGCGATCAAAATCAAGGAGACTCTCATGACCACCAAAAAACCTGACCCGGTGATCGGTGCAGACCAGGAGCCTTTTAGTGGTATCCCGACTTTCATGCGCCAACCCGCAAGCCGGGATCTTGAAGGGGTGGATGTTGCTGTTGTCGGTATACCCTTCGACAGCGGCACCAGCTACCGGAGTGGCACCCGCTTTGGACCGCGCAAAATACGAGAAGCTTCTTTGCTGTTGTGGGGGTTTAATGCTGTCCTGGGTGTTGCCCCAGCGAAAGAATTGAAGATGGTAGATTATGGCGATATAGAAGTGATCCCCGTTGACATTCGGGTCACCATGGAATCCATTACCAATGAAATAGCGACCATTTTGGCACACAAAACCCTCCCCATCTCACTGGGAGGCGACCACTCGATCACGCTGCCCCTCTTGCGTGCCCACGCAGCTCAATATGGACCCTTAGCGGTCATCCATTTCGACTCTCACCCCGACACATGGAACAGCGAGTTTGGCGATCACCCTTACAGCCATGGCACACCTTTCCGCAGAGCGTTGGAGGAGCAGCTGATCGATGTGGAGGCGTACCTTCAAGTTGGGATTCGCGGACCGGTGAGCGACTCATCTGACTTAGATGAAGCGCGTGAACTTGGGGCTCAAATTATTACCATCAATGAAGCATTTGAGCTGGGCGTTCCTGCGGTAATAGAAAAGATCCATGAAATCGCTGGGAAGAGATCCGTGTATGTCTCGCTAGACATAGACTCGGTTGATCCGGCCTTCGCCCCCGGCACCGGAACACCGGAGGTGGGCGGCTTTACCAGCTATCAAATGCTGCAGTTGGTGCGCGGATTGCGGGGGTTAAACCTGGTCGGCTTCGACCTGGTCGAGGTGAGTCCCCCATATGATCACAGCGATATTACCGCCATCTTAGCCGCTAACCTGGTGTTTGAGTTCCTGTCAATCAAAGCGCTGATGAAAAGTGGGTAAA
>JBEQLH010000189.1:0-6215 GCA_040326075.1 Anaerolineales bacterium | reverse complement strand
AAGATCACCAGGGCAGTGATATCCGGGTAATAGGGCTCTTGCTTCTCCCAGATATCATTGGAAGCGCGGTAGATATTGGCCTTACCCTTGTAAACACTGACCAGGCTATTGAGCAAGCGGGTGTCATGTTTCAGCGAATTGGAGGTATTGCTGACCATGCGGACCCCCTGTGCACTAATGATATATGCCGCGGCCTTACGGTGCTCTAATGCATCACGCGCATCGTCCAGACTGCAAACCTGCAGGTGCAGCCCGGTCACCTTGGTCAGAGCAATTTCGAATTCGGTGATTTCCATGCCAGCCACAACATGGTACCAGGTGTCTAATTCGACACCCGAACCTTCGTAGCTGACCAACTGGGCTGCGATGTGGGGGATGCCGATGGCTGTGAAGGCCAGGGCGCGATTGGCTCCATCCAAAACAACATATTGATCCCGATCCGGTATTGGTGCCACGACAGGTGGATTCTTGAGGATGCCGTCCTCGCTTAACCGCTGACTGAGCCGGTCAACCCGGCGCGGATCACAATCTTCATGAGGCAAAAGCTTTCTTGAAGGCAGTATTCTTAGATCTGGTAGATCGGTACTGTATCTCATTTAAATTCCTCTAACCACTCCAAATTGGCTGGTAGTTTACCATACTACCTGGGAATACCGGGGGAAATGTCTGGCTACTATAGACTCCCAATATAAAGATCACATAAGCAGTTACTGCATAGGAAATTCGACAAATTAAAAATCCCAAGATGGCTAATTTACCTGGAGGATTTCCCCCAAATTTATTGCTTAGGTTTTTACCAGGATGTGAACCGACCTCAACCCGGGAAAAATCTATTCAAGATAGGTTTGCTTATTTCAGCTGCCACCGCGGGGATGAAGATCATTGGCAGGATGTACTGCCACTGCTCCCAGCCTAATGCAGTTGTGTTGAAGATCGGTTGAAGAAAGGGGACATATACCACGACAAGCAGTAAAGCCAATGAAGTAAGAACGGCGTAATTCATCAGGCGGTTGCCGAAAGGACCAATCTTGATCAAGGGATAGCGCTCTGATCGAGCAGTAAATGCCCGCAGAAGTTCCGAAAAGGATATGGTCACGAATGCCATCGTCCCTGGAATTAAAGGATTCTCGGAAAAGAGCTGTAAACCGATCAGATAGGCGGTCAGAGTGACAAAAGTGATGGCGATTGTTTGAATCCCAATCCCCGCAGTCATAAAACGGTTGATGATCGGCTCCGATGGCGGACGCGGCTGCTGGTCCATGATATCGGGATCGCCTTTTTCAGTTCCCAAGGCCAGCGCTGGCGCACCATCTGTGATCAGGTTCAACCACAATAGCTGGATCACGGTTAACGGTGAGCCCTGGGTGAACATAATGCCTAAGAAGATGGTGGCGATCTCAGCCACATTGCAAGATAATAGATAATAAACGAACTTGCGGATATTGCTGTATATTACGCGCCCCTGCTCCACGGCCGAGACGATGCTGGCGTAGTTATCATCGGTCAGGACCATATCAGCGCTTTCCTTGGCGACATCCGTACCGGTAATACCCATGGCAACACCGATATTGGCGCGTTTGATGGCTGGCGCATCGTTGACACCATCGCCAGTCATGGCTACGACTTCATTTCTGGCTCGCAGCGCTTCCACTATGCGCAGCTTATGCTCGGGAGAGACCCTGGCGAACACATCTGTGAAAGCTACCTGGCGTTCAAGCACAGCATCTTCCATTTCATCCATTTGTGCTCCGGTCAGCACCTGGTGACCTGGTTCAAGCAGGTTGATCGATTCAGCAACTGCGCGGGCGGTATTCGGGAAATCACCAGTGATCATGACCGTGCGGATGCCGGCGCTGCGCGCCATCTCCAGGGCAGGAGACACTTCAAGGCGGGGAGGATCGATCATGCCGATCAAACCCGCGAAGATCAGGTCCTCCTCCAATTGCTCCAGATCCTCCTCATCTGGCATGCCTCTCACAACCTTGTATGCCATTCCCAAAACACGCAGCGCTTTCTGGGTCATGCGGTCGTTGCCCGCCAAAATATTCATGCGCTGAGATTCATCCAAGGAGGTGATCGAATCATCCATCCTTTGCAGCTGGGTGCAGTGATCTAACACCAGGTCTGGAGCCCCTTTTAATGTGACAACATACCAATCCTTTCTCCGGTCATTATAGAATGGCGAGATATCCTCTGGTTTTGGGTCCCGCACGGTATGCAAGGTGAGCATTCTTTTCCTGGTGGAATCAAACGGAATCTCCTGCACCCGCGGGTAAGCTTTATTCAGATCCGATGTCCAGGCATTTGCTTTGGCTGCGGCCACGATCAAGGCCCCTTCTGTGGGATCACCAGCCACCCGATAAGCAGGGTGTTCATCGCCTGGATCTCCTAAATCCAAATCGGCGTCATTATTGAGGGCAGCCACCCACAAGGTGGTCAATGCCCCAGGGTATTCTTCAAGTGAAACCGTTTTACCTTCGATCTGAAACTCCCCCAAGGGCGCGTATCCACTTCCAGTCACGTCTACTTGCTGCCCATCAACCCACAGCTGGGTTGCTGTCATCTGGTTTTGAGTCAGTGTTCCGGTCTTATCTGAGCAGATGATCGTGGCTGAGCCCAATGTCTCAACTGAAGAGAGTCTGCGGATGAGTGAATTACGCTTGATCATCTCCCGCATTCCCAAGGCCAGACTGATGGTGACCACTGCGGGTAATCCCTCAGGGACCGCAGCAATCGCTAAACTAACTGCAATCAGGAACATATCCAGGGGATCAAATCCACGCATCCAGCCCACCAGGAACACTGCAGCACAGATCGCCAAAGCCGCCCAACCCAAAGTTTTTCCAACTGCATCCAGGCGACGTTGGAGCGGGGTTGGTTCGTGCTCAACCATTTGAAGCATCGTGGCGATCAAACCGATCTGGGTATGCATCCCGGTGCTCACCACGACACCCATGCCGCGCCCATAATTGACCAAGGTGCCCATGAAAGCGGTGTTCTTGCGATCCCCCAGAGGGATATCCGCCTGCAGGCGGATGATAGCATTCTTTTGAACCGGTACCGATTCCCCGGTCAAGGCAGCTTCGTCTATCCGCAAATTGACCGCCTCTAATAAGCGAATATCCGCGGGCACATAATGCCCTGCTTCCAGGAGGATCAAATCACCTGGGACAAGCTGGTGGGCAGGGAAAACCTGCCGGAAACCATCTCGAATCACCTGCGCATCTGGTGAGGCCAGCTTTCGTAATGCAGCCAATTCCTGTGCTGCCCGGCGTTCCTGTACAACCCCCAGGGTTGCATTCAAGACCACGATGGCAAAGATGGCCGCGGCTTCGATATAATCACCAAGCAAAGCTGATATCACGGCAGCTACAATCAACAAGATCACCACAAAATTATTGAACTGCTCTCCCAACATCTGCCAGAAAGAGATCGGCGGGGCTTCTTCGAGCTCATTGGGACCATATCTGTCCAATCGCCGCAGCGCCTCTTCATTGGAAAGACCTTTTTCAGCATAAGTTGCCAGGCGTGCCAGCACTTCGTCAGCTTCGACAGCATGCCAGGAATCACCATTTAAATCTTCGGTTATCTTCTTTGGGATCGTATTATTCATCGTTAAATCAAAAACCGATTTTATCTCCGGAGTTTACCTTGGGTTATATCAGACATGTGATGATTTTCACTTCATTTTACTCCATTACTTAACGATGACAAGTAATTTTTGACACTATACAGTCTGGGAAAATATCGCCATTTGTCATTTGTTCTCTTCATTGGCATTGAATGTCCAGAAATAAGATTTCCTTCATCCGTGGATGGCAATCATCATCTTTGCCCATCCAGACCCTCATGCTATAATCCTCCCTCAAACACATATACCAGGAAGGAGACAAGTTTATATGACCAGCACGATAAAAATCCCCAATGGGGGTGAAAAGATCAGGATCAAGAACGGGAACCTTCAAGTACCTGACAATGCTATTATCCCTTTTATAGAAGGTGATGGAACAGGCCGTGATATCTGGCGGGCATCCAAGCGGGTTTTTGATGCAGCAGTTGAGAAAGCATATCAAGGAACACGGAAAATCGCCTGGATAGAGGTCCTGGCAGGAGAAAAGGCGTTCAAAGAAAGCGGTTCCTGGTTGCCTGAACAAACAATCGATACTTTTCTGGAGTATTTAGTCGGGATCAAAGGTCCTCTTACCACACCAATAGGAGGTGGTATCCGTTCCCTGAATGTCGCTCTGCGGAAAGCGCTCGATTTGTATGTCTGCCTGCGTCCGGTGCGCTATTATCCAGGTGTCCCCTCACCGGTTAAGCATCCTGAATACGTTGATATGGTGATATTCCGGGAAAACACGGAAGACATCTACGCTGGCATTGAATTCGAACACGGCACGGAGAGGGATGAGAAATTCAAAGCCCTGTTAAAATCGAATTTTCCGGAGGATTTCAACAAAATTCGCTTTCCAGATACAACTGGTTTCGGACTAAAACCGATTTCCAAGGAGGGCAGCTACCGCTTAGTGCGGGCTGCCATTCGTTACGCGCTGGAGAATAACCGCCGCAGCGTATCCCTGGTTCACAAGGGAAATATCATGAAATACACCGAAGGCTCCTTTCGTAATTGGGGTTATGAAGTCGCCGAGAATGAATTTGGTGATCAGGTGTATACCTGGAGCCAGTGGGGCCGCACTGTAGAGGCGAAAGGAGAAGAAGCCGCGAATCTGGAGCAAGAGGAAGCTCTCAAGGCTGGCAAGCTGCTGATCAAAGATGCCATCGCGGATATCGTCTTCCAACAGACCATCACCCGGGCACGTGAGTTTGATGTGATCGCCACCATGAATCTTAACGGGGATTACCTCTCGGATGCTTTAGCTGCTCAGGTAGGCGGGATCGGGATCGCCCCGGGAGGGAATATCAATTACGAAACGGGTCATGCGATTTTTGAAGCCACTCACGGCACTGCACCCAAGTACGCAGACAAAGATATGGTCAACCCGGGCTCGGTGATCCTCTCTGGAGAATTGATGTTCAGATATTTGGGTTGGCACGAAGCGGCTGATTTAATCGTCAAGGGGATGGAAGGTGCCATCACAGCCAAGACAGTCACTTATGATTTTCACCGTCTGATGGATGAAGCGAAAAAGCTCAAAACCTCAGAATTCGGCACTGCAGTCATTCAGCATATGGATGATTGAATTAATCCAAATATTAAAAGGGGCTGTCCCAAAAGATTGTCACCCTTGAGCGTAGCGAAGGGTCTCATCGACTAATTCTGAGATTCTTCCCCTTGGCCCCGTCCCGTCACCGGAACGGGATCGGGATCTGTCCGACCAAGGACAGGACTTCGTTCAGAATGACATTTCTATGCTTTTTAGACAGCCCCTTTTTTGTTTTATCGACCATTCACATTCAAGCACCTGTCCTGCTGAATATTATCAACCCCTCCGATTAGTAAATACATTCAGTTCTACACCTTCAAGACCAGTTATAATCTTCAAATCATATTTACCTTTTGATTTCATACCTGAAATCATTCGATCTTGAATTGTAAATCCGGAGATTTTGAACATGGCAGAAAATGAAGAGACCAGCCAAAAGCAAGAAGTAAGCTCATCCCCATACATCGATCTACCGACCAGGTTTGATCGCTGGGAGCCTCTTGCAGAAGTATTCGTCACCGTTGTCCTGGCTTTCGCCACACTGGCGACTGCCTGGAGCGGCTACCAGGCTGCCCGCTGGGGCGGCGAACAATCTAACAGCTACAGCCAGGCTGGAGCCTTGCGTACAGAATCGACGCGCGCCTCAACCCAGGCAGGCCAGCAGGTCCAGATTGACATTGGAATGTTCACCAATTGGGTCAACGCCTTCGCCCATGAGGACCTGCAATTAGCAGAATTTTACATGAATCGCTTCCGGGATGAGTTCAAACCCGCATTCGAGGCATGGATGGCGACAGATCCAGTCAATAATCCCGATGCGCCTGAGACCCCATTTTCCATGCCGGAATACCAATTGGACAAGGCAGCAGAAGCAGATCGACTTGAGAAAGAAGCTGAAGCAACTTTCGCCGAAGGAGCAGCAGCTAATGAAACAAGCGATAAGTATATTCTCAATACGGTATTCCTGGCTTCGGTGCTGTTCCTGGGCGGCATCGCCACACGCTTCAAATCCATGTCCGCCCGCTGGGTGATTATCCTTTTCAGCCTGGC
>JBEQLH010000188.1:0-6218 GCA_040326075.1 Anaerolineales bacterium | reverse complement strand
GTTGATGCCTGTCCCAAGGATGTGATTGGTCTTGATTTGGATCGGTTGACATCCAAAGGCTACCATCCTGCATATTTGATCGCAGAAGGCTGCACTGGCTGCGCGATCTGTGCCATTGTATGTCCAGAAGCTGCTCTGACCATCTTCCGGGAAGTGCCAGCCAGGCGAGTGAAAGCCTCTGCATAGGAGCATCGATATGGCAAAAGAGTTGCTTAAAGGTAACGAAGCCATTGCTGAAGCTGCCGTACGCGCAGGACTGGAAGCTTATTTTGGCTACCCAATCACACCCCAAACCGAAATATTAGAGTGGTTATCGAAGCGTATGCCTGACCTGGGGCGCACATTCCTGCAGGCAGAAAGCGAACTGGCTGCCATTAACATGGTTTATGGCGCCGCCTGCACAGGTGCGCGGGTGATGACCTCCTCTTCCAGCCCAGGGATAAGCCTGATGATGGAGGGGATATCTTATATCGCCGGGACAGAAGTGCCGGTAGTGCTGATTGATGTGATGCGTGCCGGTCCCGGATTGGGCAATATCGCCCCTGCTCAAGGTGATTACAACCAGATTGTTCATGGTGGTGGGCACGGTGATTTCCGCCCCATTGTTCTTGCCCCAGCCAGTATACAAGAATCGATCGACCTAACTGTAGAGGCATTCGATTTGGCTGAAAAATACCGCGCTGTGGTCGTCGTACTGATCGATGGCAGCATCGGTCAAATGATGGAACCAGCCGAACTGCCACCCATGCAGCCAGTCATCCACCGCCAACCTGATTGGGCTGTCAGCGGTGCAAAGGATCGTGAGCGCCGCGTGCTGAGCTCTATCTACATTGATCCAGAAGAAGAAGAACAGATCAATTTTCGCTTGCTGGAGCGCTGGAACCAGATTGAGGCCAATGAGCTGCGCTACAAGGAATTTTACATGGAGGATGCCGAGCTGGTCGTGGTCGGATTTGGCACTGCTGGTCGAGTAGCACAATCTGCAGTACGGGCTGCCCGGGAAGAAGGCATCCCGGTCGGTTTGCTGCGCCCAATCACAGTTTCCCCATTCCCCTACGCCAGGATAAAAGAGCTGAGCGATCTGGCTTGTGGAATGCTTGTTGTCGAGATGAACTCCGGGCAAATGCTTCAAGATGTGCTCTCTGCGGTGGGTGGGAAGATACCGGTCGAGTTCTACGGCCGGATGGGTGGAGTAGTTCCCCTACCAGATGAGATTTTGGGTGAGATTCGACGTTTGTGTTACGAGCCGGTTGCCCCAAGTGCTAACCCAAGGACAACCTGGATAGATCGAATGGGCCAGTCGAGGAACTAAGGAGTACGAGTATGGGTGTGAATCTACCTGTTGAAACGGTTTACAAACGACCTGAGACATTCACCAAAGCAACTACCCATTATTGTCCTGGCTGCACCCATGGTGTAGCACACCGATTGGTTGCTGAAGTCTTAGAGGAAATGAACCTCCAGGAGAAAACCATCGGGGTCGCTTCCGTGGGATGTTCGGTGTTTGCCTACAACTATTTCGATTGCGATTTCGTCGAAGCGCCGCACGGTCGTGCCCCGGCTATGGCCACGGGTATCAAGCGGGTGCTGCCCGACCGGGTAGTTTTCACTTACCAGGGAGACGGCGACTTGGCTTCGATCGGCATGGGAGAGATCGTCCACGCCGCTGCCCGCGGGGAAAATATCACCGTAATCTTTATCAACAACGCGAATTTCGGCATGACTGGCGGACAGATGTCTCCAACCACCTTGCCCGGTCAAAAAACCACTTCCTCCCCTGCTGGGCGCGATGTTGAGCAAGTAGGTTTTCCAATCCGTATTTCTGAAATGCTCGCTACACTCGACAGTGCTGGTTATATCGTCCGCCGCAGCCTGCACGATCCCAAGAACATCCGCAAGGCTAAAAAAGCCGTCCGCATGGCTTTTGAGGCACAGGTTCGGGGACTCGGATTTTCAATGGTTGAACTGCTCTCAACTTGCCCGACAAATTGGGGATTAAATCCCCTCGAATCCCTGCGCTGGATTGAGGAGCACATGCTCCCCGTTTACCCTCTGGATGATTTCAAGATCTCCCCCAGCCTCAAGCAAGTTCGGGTATAAGGAAGGAATTTTTCATGCAAACCGAAATTGTGATCGCAGGTTTTGGCGGTCAGGGAGTGCTCTTTGCCGGGCAGGTTTTGGCTTACGCAGGCATGGATAATGGTAAGGAAGTTACCTGGATCCCCTCCTATGGCCCTGAGATGCGTGGCGGGACTGCTAACTGCACGGTGATTATCTCTGATGAAGAGATCGGTTCTCCACTTGTGCGCAACCCGCGGGGCTTGATCGCCATGAATCTACCCTCGCTGGATAAATATGAATCTACGCTGATTGAAGGCGGATCGCTGATCGTCAACTCCTCCTTGGTCAACAGATCAATTGATAGAGATGATGTCCAGCATGTACTTATCCCAGCCAATGAGATCGCTGAGTCACTGGGTGATAAGCGAATGACGACTATCGTCATGGTGGGTGCACTGCTGGCCCAAATACCGGTTTTATCCATTGAATCTATTGAGAAAGCCTTGGAAGATCACCTGCCGGAAAGGCATAAGAAATTACTGCCGCTCAACTTTGAAGCTCTACGGGCAGGTGAAGAATTTGTAAGGAAGGAGCTGACGGGACAAAACATCTAACGCATTCATTAATTTGGACCTGGATCTAGTGGTGGTTTCCTTATACATCACACTTCACTGCAGCATCATCACCATCCATCCCAGCAGGCATTGATTACCACCACCCAAAAAGGGTCCACCACACATCGCTGAACATCGAATCCCAGTCCCCGAAAGCTCTTTTCTAATGCGACGCATCTCTATGGTGCGTCGCATTTTATATCTTCTGGTGAAGGCAATCGAATTAGTATATAATATAAACAATCTCCGATTTATCTTTAACTTGTGGTCAAAGCGAGCTGTACTCGACGAGGCAACCCATGGCTAACGAGCAGGATTTCTACTTATGCCCAATATGCTTCCGTGTATGTGAAACTGAATCAGAGTGTCACGAGCACCTGATGGTCTTGTGTGAGACCGGTCATCCTGGTGATGAACGGCGTAAACCGGTTTCCGATCAATTTGGGAATTTAGTATCTCGCGCCCCGCGCTGGTACCTGGAAGCATTTCGCAAGGAAATAGAGAAATAGGGGAGATATCTTAGTATTTCAAAATATTCCTTTCTGACGAACCAATCGCGGACTGGCTTAACCACCAGCCCGCGAAATTTTATCTCATGGAGAAATCATTTAGTAGGGGCGAAGCATCATTAATTTCTAGACTTCCGTAGTTAATAAGTAAATCTGCTGATGCTTCGCCCTTACGTGGGATACATGGAATGATAAGGGGCTGTCAATATGAAAATCATTGACAACCCCGAAAAACTTGAGTGACAAGAGATTATTCTCTATGCCATGATTGGAACACCTTGATATTTCAAGGCAGCATGCGCAGCTGCCAAACGGGCGATCGGTATCCGGAAGGGTGAGCAGCTGACATAGTTCTGTCCAATCGTATAGCAGAACTCAATTGAATCAGGATCGCCACCATGCTCACCACAGATTCCCACCTCCAGGTCAGTACGTGAATTACGGCCTTCCTCGACGCATATTTTCATCAGCCTGCCAACCCCTTCCTGGTCGATAGTCTGGAAGGGGTTTTTCGGTAGAATCCCATCCTCCACGTACTTGAGCAGGAAATTGCGCTCAGCATCATCACGGCTGTAGCCATAGGTCATTTGGGTCAGGTCGTTGGTCCCAAAAGAGAAGAACTCTGCCACCTTAGCGATCTCACCTGCGGTGACCGCTGCGCGCGGGATCTCGATCATGGTGCCGAATTTGTATGGGAATTCAATATTTTTCTCCTGCATCACCTCTTTTGCGATCACCATCAGGCGAGGTTGAATCACATTGAGCTCGTTAACCGTTCCGGTAAGTGGGATCATCACTTCTGGCATAGCATTGACACCCTTCAAAGTGACATTGGCAGCTGCTTCGAAGATTGCTCGCACCTGCATCTCAACAATTTCCGGCATCATGATACTCAGGCGAATACCCCGCAATCCCATCATCGGGTTGCTTTCATGAAGTCCCTGGACATTTCTGAGCAGGTCTTCCTTTTCAGTCAGTCCTTCAGTCTCGCCTTTCACCCGCATGGTGATCACTTCTTCCAGTAATTCCTCTTCAGAAGGCAGGAACTCATGCAGGGGTGGGTCGATCAAACGGATGATAACTGGACAGCCATCCATGGCCTCGAACAGGCCCTCGAAATCAGAGCGCTGGAAGGGTAAAAGCTCATCCAGGGCAGCTTTGCGTTCCGCGGAGGTATCCGCCAGGATCATTCGCTGTACGGTGGGCAGGCGTTCCTGTTCGAAGAACATGTGCTCGGTGCGGCAGAGGCCGATCCCGACTGCGCCATAAGAGCGCGCCCGGCGTGCATCTGCCGGATAATCAGCATTTGCCCACACCTGCAAACCCGTTGTTGGCCATCCTGGAGGTGCTGTGCGGATACCAGGTGTGGCGCTGATCTCGTCTGCCCAGGAGAGCAGGGTAAGTAAATCGGTTTGCTCTTCAAGGGTAGGAGCGATGGTAGCGATCATCCCCAGAAATACTTCTCCACTGGTGCCATCCACCGAGATCCATTCACCTTCATGGACCACCTTGTCTTCAACAGACATCTGTCGTTTCTCCAGATCGAGGCGGATCATGGCCGCGCCGACCACGCACGGGACGCCAAATTGTCGGGCGACGACTGCTGCGTGAGAAGTTGCACCACCCTCACTGGTCAGGATGCCTTTGGCAGCCAGCATGCCATGTACATCATCCGGTTTTGTGAATGGCCGCACCATGATCACGTCCTGGCCTTCTTCTTTAGCCATCTGTTCGGCAGTGTCAGCATCGAAATAAACTTGCCCGACAGCTGCGCCTGGTGAGGCGTTCACCCCTGAAGCATACATCGTTCCTCTCTGGCGGGCTTGCTCCATTGCCTGCAAATCGAACTGGGGATGCAGGAGTGTATCAACATCGTCTGGCAGCACTCTCAATACCGCTTCTTCTCTGGAGATCAAACCTTCATTAGCCATATCTACCGCGATTTTTACTGCTGCTTTGGCGGTCCGTTTCCCAGTGCGAGTCTGCAGCATCCATAGTTTATTCTTCTCAATGGTGAATTCAACATCCTGCATATCACGGTAGTGAAGCTCGAGCTTGTCACAGATCTGCAGGAATTCCTTATAGGCTACCGGCATCTCATTCTCAAGATTGGCGATCTTTTCTGTATTTCGGATCCCTGCTACCACATCCTCACCCTGAGCGTTCAAAAGGTAATCACCGTACAGGGAAATATCTCCGGTGGCTGGATCGCGGGTGAAAGCCACACCGGTGCCTGAATCCCAACCCATGTTGCCGAAAACCATGGTCTGGATATTGACTGCTGTGCCGAGATCATGCGCGATACCTGCCGCGTTTCGGTAATCCACCGCCCGCTTACCGTTCCAGGATTTGAAGACTGCCTCAGTTGCTAAACGAAGCTGTTCATCAGGATCTTGAGGAAAATCAAAACCCATATGTTCCCGCACGACTTTCTTGAACTTCTCAACCAGGGTCTTCCAATCCTCAGCGGTTAACTCAGTATCGGACTTAATCCCTTTCTTTCCCTTATACTCGTCCATCGGTCCTTCAAAGGCTTCATCGGGGATGTCAAGCACTACCTCGCCAAACATCTCCACCAATCGGCGGTAGGCATCGAAGACAAAGGTTTCATCACCGGTCAATTTCGCCATACCCGCTGCCGTTTCATCGTTTAAGCCGATATTTAGGACTGTGTCCATCATGCCAGGCATAGAGAACTTCGCACCAGAACGGCAGGAAACCAGCAGCGGATTGCTGGGATCACCGAATTTCTTGCCTGTCGCGACCTCGACATTCTTCATTGAATGCAGCTCCTGGTCCCACATTCCGGACGGGAATTTTTCCCCGGCTTCGAGGTACACGTTGCAAGCTTCAGTCGTTACCGTGAAACCCGGTGGTACCGGCACACCAGCCCGGGTCATATCCGCCAATCCAGATCCCTTGCCTCCCAGTAGGGCTCTCACATCCTCCCAGTCGCCCCCCACAGTATCTTCAGCTTTCTCAACCTCGCTGAATAAGTAGACCCACTTTTTTTCAGTCATTATGTCCTCCAAAT
>JBEQLH010000187.1:1217-6231 GCA_040326075.1 Anaerolineales bacterium | reverse complement strand
TGCAGTCGGCTGGCAATTGCCCCAGTTGTTTACCGCTCCCAGAGTCTCCCGATTACGTTTGTATAAACCAATGACCTTAGTCATGACCCTTATTGAGCGGTTACCCTTTATCGGTTTAGCGATCGTTGCCTGGTACTCTCCTCAACTCGGTGTTAAATGGTCGTTGATACTAACTTTTATTCTCTTGATATGGTTTGGATTTGGTGGTGGATTCACCGCCACCGCCTGGCAAAGTTTAATAGCTAAGGTCATTCCTACAAGACTGCATGGCACCTTCTTTGGAGTCCAATCTGCAGCCGCGAATTTGATGGCAGGAGTTTCCGCTATACTCGCAGGTATCGTTCTGGTTACTTTTGATTATCCACTTGATTTCACATTGTGTTTTATTCTCGCGAGTATTTCTGTAGCGATATCATTTGTCTTCATCGCGCTGACAAAAGAAGAAAGACATACCCACCCCAGACAATCTCATGAGGATGGCCAGAATTTTTGGAAAAATTTGAGGATTATTCTAAGAAAGGAGAGAAATTTTCGCTGGTATCTAGTTTCTCGAATGCTAACTCAATTTGCAACGATGGGATTTGCTTTTTATACGATTTATGCTGTGCGTGAGTTTGGGATTAGTGAAGGAATTATTGGAATTCTGACAGGCTTACTCATGTTCACTGAAGTAGCAATGAATCCGCTTATGGGCTGGATCGGAGATCGACGTGGGTATCTAATAACGCTACAAATTGGGATGGTAGCCGCTATCGCCAGTTCCCTTTTAGCATTAGGAGCACAGGGTGTCGCCTGGTTTTTTCCCATATTCATCTTCACAGGCATTGCATCCGTAGCTGCCTGGACAATTCCCTTATCAATGGCATTAGAATTCGGTTCTGAGTCCGAAAGACCCTCTTATATCGGTCTTGCCAATACACTTATCGCACCCAGTACGTTCCTGGCGCCGATCCTCGCAGGCTTGTTGATAGACAAAGTTAACTACCAATGGGCATTTCTAGCTTCTGCGATTGTAGGGATAGCTACCCTCCTTGTACTTCTTTTGGGTGTATCCGACCCCCGCAAGAAATTAGATTCACAGGTTGTTATATCCACCAGCAAATAATTCCTGGAGGCGTTCGTGGTTGATTCAGTTATGCTGTATATATCCGCTGCTGATGATCTGCAGATTGAAAAAGACCTCTTAGCCAGAATCGTTGCAGAAATACCGGTCACATTGGGTTGGCAGATCTTCCACTCACCGAATAAAGAGAAACCATTAAACCTGGATGCTATAACTAAGTCAGATTTTCACATTTTGATTCTTGGAGAAGATATACGAGCTCCAATAGGTTATGAATGGTATATTTCTCGTCAAGTCGGCCGAAAGCCGATTGCATTCGTAAAGAATGGAATCCCGCGCACTCCCGCAGCTCATTACTTTCGCCGATTCATCTCTGATTTTGCCAGCTGGAAAACCTACAAAAATCTTTCGGATCTGCACATACAGGCATTTCACACTATCGGGCAGCATTTACTAAAACAAGCATCATACTTTACCCTAAACCAGATCGAAATGGAAAAACTATCCAACTACATCCGGGATTTGGAAAATGCAGAACCTGAAAATATCCTGGATTCACAGGGTGGTGCGGGTGAAAACAGTGTCATCCTGTCGAGGGAACGATTCATACCAAAGGATGGAGTCTTGATTAAGGCTCCACCAAAAAGTGAGCAGGAAAATTCGTGATAACTGCCTCTGGTGGTCAAGATTATTGATTTATAAGGATACCGAATGAAACGGTGGAATGGTTGGGGGGATGATAGGACGTTGTATCCTTTGTCAAATCTGGCAAAAGAATACCTGATAAGCATAATGGGAAAAGGGATCGCTGAAGCAGATGCCCCTCTTGACGCAGCAATTAAGTCGGTTCCCGCATCCCGCTTACCATACCATGCTTCAATCTCAATTGATTCGGAAGATCGTTTACGGCATGCTTGTGGACAAAGTCTGCCAGATTGGATCAATTTGCGAGCGGGACGCATCCCAAGCTTTCCAGATGGAGTGATATATCCAGACTCTGTTAAAGAAGTCCGGGATACAATCTCGTTTGCCGAAAATAATAATCTGATTCTGATCCCATACGGTGGTGGGACAAGTGTCCTCCACCATATCTCTCCACCAGACGGTGATCTGCCAGTGTTGACCATCGATCTGTCACAATTAAACCAGTTGAGCGATATAAGTGAGACCAACCAGCTAGCCACTTTTGAGGCAGGTATAAGAGGAGTCGAAATTGAGCGCCAACTCAAAAAGCATGGATATACCCTAGGACACTACCCTCAATCATTTGAATATTCCACCTTGGGAGGATGGATCGCCACTCGATCGTGTGGTCAGCAATCATATTATTATGGTCGCATAGAGGATTTATTCAAAGGTGGGCATATCGAGACGCCCAAAGGTCCACTGGACATTCCACCTTTTCCCGCCAGCGCAGCAGGCCCTGACTTGAGACACCTGATTTTAGGATCGGAAGGACGCTTCGGAATTATCACCCAAGCAACTGTGGCGATTAAACAAATTCCTGAATACGAAGAGTTTTATGGGATTTTCTTTAAAGATTGGGAAACCGGTTTTCTTGCGGTGAAAGAGATGACGCAAAAAGACATTCAACTTTCCATGATGCGCTTGAGTGATGCACAAGAAACTGAAACCACGATGATCCTTTCTGGAAAAAGAAACCTTATTCGCTGGGCGGGATTCGGCTTGGACAAGTTTGGCTATCGAAACCAGCGCTGTCTCTTGATTATTGGTGCAACCGGCAGCAGAACACAAGCAGCAAGAACTCGTCAGGCAGCTATCCGTGTCTGTCGAAAGCATGGTGGATTGTTCACCGGAAAATTTATTGGCAATACCTGGCGTAAGTCACGGTTTTTGGCCCCCTACCTGCGAAATTCATTATGGGATTCAGGCTACGCCTTGGATACACTTGAGACCGCAGCAACCTGGGAGAATGTACAACTGGTGAAAGATAAAACGGTAAACACCATAGTTGACGCAAATCACCGCTGGAATGACCAGGTTCTTGTCTTCGGGCACTTATCCCATGTTTATCCCATTGGAGCCAGCATCTATATTACCTACCTCTTCCGAAGGTCGATTGACCCTGATGAAAATCTGGCTCGTTGGCAGGAGATAAAACAAGCTGCCAGCCAGGCGATCATCAGCAATGGTGGCACAATCAGTCACCAGCATGGGGTTGGTCATGACCATGCATCCTTCCTTGCGGCAGAGAAAAGTCAGGTTGGCATGGATTTGCTATCCAATATTGGTCAATTCTTAGATCCCAATGGTCTCATGAATCCAGGAAAAATGTTTAATTCAAATCCTGAGATTTAGAGTCATTGATCAACAATATCTCAGTAACGCATATCAGTTCTCTTCTGATCGTAATATCTGAAACAATTTATGTGGAATTTAGGATGGCGTGACAATATTTGGTCTTCTCTTGACCAGCCATACGATTTAATCGTTATCGGCGGTGGGATAACGGGAGCTGGTCTATTTCTTGAAGCTACTCGTACAGGTTTGAAAACGTTGCTGGTTGAAGCACATGATTTCGCTTCAGGAACATCCAGTCGTTCTTCGAAACTCGTCCATGGGGGTTTCAGGTACTTGAAAAATGGACAAATTAAGATGACCTTCGATTCAGTCCGAGAGCGTGAACGATTGTTACGCGAAGGGCGAGGATTGATCACCCAGATCGGTTTCATAATTGCCAGTTATAAGGGTGATCGCATTCCCACCTGGGCTCTCGGACTCGGGTTAACCTTATATGATCTCCTGGCTTTCAAATGGGGACACCAATATTATTCTGCTGAAGGTCTGCTTGATCTCTGCCCTCCTCTGAACTCGAATGACTTGCTGGGAGGATACCGCTATTTCGATGCGCTGACAGACGATGCAAGGTTGGTCTTACGAATAATCCGGGAGGGAGTACGGCAAGGTGGGTTTGCGTTAAATTATGTCCGTGTTGAGAATTTGTTGCATACGCAATCAGGCATGGTTTGTGGGGTCCAAATTCGAGATATGCATCCCGCTGGCAACAATCGGACAGTCGAAGTAAATTCCACAACAGTGGTCAATGCCACTGGGGCATGGACTGAAGATGTTCGAAATATGGCCATTAAATCAAAAGGTAAGAAGCAAGGGAAAAAACCCCAGATACGGAGATTGCGTGGCAGTCACCTGGTTTTTCCGTCACAAAAATTACCTTTAAATCGTGCAGTCAGTATCTGGCATCCAAGAGATAAACGTCCTGTATTCACCTTCCCTTGGGAGGGTGTCACCGTTATTGGTACTACTGATGTCGATCACACCTCAGTCATGGAGACCAACCCATCCATCAGTCAATCTGAGGCAGATTATCTGTTAGAGGCAATTGGATATACATTCCCCTCTATCAATTTAGATTCAGAGGATGTCCAATCAACTTTTTCAGGAATTCGGGCGGTGATTGATACAGGAAAAACTGATCCATCTAAAGAATCTCGGGAACACATGCTCTGGTATGAGGATGGATTGCTAACGATTACAGGAGGGAAACTAACTACTTTCCGGATAATGGCACATGAAGCTCTGAACATTTTAAAGAAAAGTTTCAATATATTAAGGGATATCCAACCAAAGGGTCCAATGCTAAAATCTCCGGATCTGAATCACCTCAATGAAATCCTGCTTAACAAACAAGCCCTATTGAGATTAATCGGCAGGCATGGTCAGGATTCGGAAACTCTCATTAAGAGTGCCGATCCGTCTGATTTAGTCCCTATTGGTTCCACACTAAATCTATGGTCAGAATTACGCTGGGCTGCGCGAGCCGAAGGAATTGTTCACCTGGAGGATCTCCTCCTTAGACGTGTTCGACTGGGGATTTTACTACCCTGCAGAGGAATGTCGGTGATTGATCGCATCAAAATGATCGTTCAGGAGGAATTAGGCTGGGATGACGTTCGGTGGGATGAGGAAGTA
>JBEQLH010000187.1:0-1117 GCA_040326075.1 Anaerolineales bacterium | reverse complement strand
ACAACTTACTTCGACAAGAAAACTCGCGCGCATTATATATATTTCCGACTAAAGCCCTCGGTCAAGATCAGCTAAATGAGCTGCATAGTCTGATAAATGACGTAATCGAAAATATTCAACTGCCAACCAATGAGTTTGGTAGTAAGCAAGATTTCCAGCGTTTATCCATACCAGTGGCTGTTTATGATGGTGACACGAAGCCGAACGATCGTCCTGCAATCCGAGAAAATGCTCGCATTGTAATCACAAATCCCGATATGCTTCATATGGGGATCCTCCCCCATCACACCCGTTGGGCTGAATTCTTCTCCAATCTGCGATACATTGTGATCGATGAAATTCATGCCTATCGAGGTGTGTTTGGGTCCCATGTCGCTAATGTGATCCGTCGGATCAAAAGAATCGCAAAATTCTATGGATCAACACCCCAATTCTTCCTCACCTCAGCAACCATCGCTAATCCGGTTGAATTAGGAGAAAAGTTGTTAGAAGAACCTGTTTCGCTGGTCGATCAGGATGGTTCATCTCTTGGTCCACGAAATTTCCTGATTTACAATCCACCAATCGTGGACGAAGAGCTTGGTTTGCGAAGGAGCTCACTATTAGAATGTGTACGGCTGACAGGAGATTTACTGGCCTATGATGTACAAACCATCGTCTTTGGCAGGTCCAGGCGCAGCGTCGAATTGATTTTGACCTATTTAAGGCAGAATATAAATGCGAATGAACAAGGACTCTCCACAAAGCAGGTACAACCGTCTAAAGGTCACGAGATAATTAGGGGGTACAGGAGTGGGTATTTGCCTGCCGAGCGAAGAGCCATTGAAAATGGATTACGATCTGGTGAAGTTCGCACTGTGGTCGCAACGAACGCGCTTGAATTGGGGATTGACATTGGGGCAATGAGTGCATCTGTTCTGGCAGGTTATCCGGGAACAATTGCTTCCACCTGGCAGCAGGCTGGTCGCGCAGGGCGCGGAGAGGATCCATCTCTGGTCATTTTAATCACGACCGCCAGCCCACTCGATCAATTTCTTGCCCATAACCCAGATTATTTCTTTGATCGATCACCTGAAGAAGCTTTTATCAATCCAGATAATTTATTGATATTGCTGGC
>JBEQLH010000186.1:0-6245 GCA_040326075.1 Anaerolineales bacterium | reverse complement strand
GTTGAAAATATATCCGCCCCCCCCCAATGGCCCGTTCGATACCGGCCGGGGAGACGCCCAACTCCAACAATGGAATCACCTCAGCAGGCCCAAATTCAAGCGGCTGGCGGGTGAGTTTTGCCAACATCCCCTGGGCTGCTTTCACTTCCGGACGCACACGTGCGGTCGTCCAATCGGCAAAGGCCTCGCAAACTACTGCTTCTCCCAAAAAGTGTGACGCAACTGCGCCGTGGGAGAGCATTCAAAAATTGCAGTCGTTTTGTGAAGAAACAAAGGATGCGAAAAACTCAACTTCACCCTGTGTCCAAGAGGATGAGCGGTGATAGAAAGTCATCATTACTTGGCGATAACCGCTCAAATCCAGTTGCGTCTTGGCGAACATGGTGCGCATCACATCGGGGAAGAAGCCAAAGGCCTGCTTGAAGGCCGCGTATTTGAAGCGGTCCGCGGTGGATTGGGGTTCTAAGATTTTTAGTCGATTAGCCATGTTTGTCTGCTCGAACCTCTATGCAGCTTATATTTCAATTAGTAAGCATCAGATTACAAATTAACTCTAATTCAAAGTAATTCAATAAAGCCGCGGTTGCCGTCCACGCGCACGCGCTGACCGGTTTGAAGGGTTTTCATAGCATCACGGACACCTACAATTGCGGGAATGCCATATTCCCGCGCGACCACCGCACCATGGGTCAGCGCACCGCCAACTTCCAAAATCAGTCCTCTGGCGTTGATAAAGAGCGGTGTCCAGCCGGGATCCGTGAATTCGGCGACCAGGATTTCATCCATGGCCAGGGTTTCGCGCTGCGGGTCGCGGATGACGTGCACCACGCCTTCAACCACGCCGGGTGAGACCGGGTTACCGAGCAACGCCCCCTCCGGCGCATCGTCGATCTGGTAGTGCACCGCGGGCGCCTCGCCATCACTGGTGACAATCAGCGGTGGCGTGAGTTTCTCATAACGTTCCAGATCGGCACGCCGTTGGGCGATCAGGCTGCCCCAATCAACGGTGTTTTCGTCCCAGATAGAGAGAAGATCACCCCACGTCAGGAACCATATGTCATCCGGTTGCCCCAATTTTTTTGCTGCCGTAAGTTGGACGGCGTTGCTTTTCAGGATTTCCTTGATCACCGCCAGCAGGCGCACCACCATGAATTTGTGATGTTCGCGCATCCCGCCGACTTCGGTCATCACATGATACAGGCGATTAATCATGCGGATACGAATCTTGCCAAACGGACCGGCTCTCGCAGTGTCGTGTAGTTTCTGCATTGCGGCCTGCCGCCCCTCGACCAAGGATTGATGGTGTGTGCGGTGACGCCCTTCTTCGCTTTTCAGGAATTCAGCGATGACACGCAGTACAGGCAGCGGATCCTCATACCAACGCGGCTTGTGGATGTCAATCTCCGAGGGACCACGGGCCCCATAACGGGATAGAAAATCTTCCCAGGCGGCCATGAAGGGGGCACTGCCTTCTTGTTGCGCCGCTTGTTTGATCCACTGGTTCCCATCATCTCCCAACTGCTTGAACAAATTCCCTATTTGGGGAGAGTCGCGTGCCAGGTCGGCCAGGTCACAGATCGCCAGGTTCATCTCATTTACCACATTTCCCGGAATGCCCAAAGTCAGTTCCTCGAGTTCATCCGGCGTCAACCAGCGATCCGCCAATCGTGTCAGAATCCGGGTGGCGGCAATACCCGCGCCGGTTTCCGGAACCCAGTTGAGGAAAAAGGGGAAGAAATCCGGCAAGGTATCCAGTACGGCCTGGAGCTGCTCCTTGCCCGGCGGAAGCGCTTGCAGGGAGAAGGTCACCTCCGCGATATATTCGTCCATTAGCGCATTGGTTTGGTCGACAAAGCCAGTCAGGTCCCGGCTCCATAACGCGCTCCATACCCGACGTACGATCATCAGTACCCCCTTGAACAGTGATAAGGAGAGTCGCAGATCGTGCGAACGCTGAAATTCGGGATGCTGCATGACTTGCCTGACAGCCTCGGGTGCTAGAGCGTCGAGTTGCGAAAGCAGACCAAGCATCGCTCTACGCAGCACCGGATGTTGCAGAGGCAAGGTGATGTCGGCAAACATCCGTCCGCCGCTTGTGCGTATGTATGCATTGTCGAAAATATTTTCTGCATGACCGATAGGCATCAGCACCTGAATGGTTGATATGCTGAGTGGTGCCATAGCACGCATCATGCTTTGCTGATGCCCCAGGCTAAAAAAGATATGCAGGCTATCATCGGGGGATTGCAGGCCGTCAATAGGATAGAGAGAGGTAATCGGCCGGGCTTGCAACAGGTAGATTTGCCCATCCGCAATTGCCCATTCGATATCCTGGGGCGTACCATAATGGGATTCGATTTTACATCCCAACTCTGCCAACGCCAGAATTTGCGCGTCCGTTAAAACGGTTTGCTCCCGTTGGGCAGCGCTCAGTGTTTCCTGGCGGGTGCCTCCATCGGTTTTGGGAAAAATAGCAACCTGTTTATCGGCAATCTGGCGACCGAGGATGGTGTGGGTTCGTTTATCCACCCGGTAGGCATCGGGGGAAACCAGTCCACTCACCAACGCTTCACCCAGGCCAAAACTGGCATCGATAGAAATCGTGTGGCGGTGACCGGTCAGGGGATCTGCCGTAAAAAGAATCCCGGATTTTTCAGACATAATCATCTGCTGGACCACAACAGATAGCTGCACATCTCGATGATTGAACCCATTTTGGGTACGGTATAGAATGGCACGATCTGTAAAGAGCGAAACCCAGCAACGCCGAATGGCATCCAACATGACGGCTTCGCCGATGATGTTGAGATAGGTATCCTGCTGACCGGCAAAGGATGCATCGGGTAAATCTTCGGCTGTGGCACTGGAACGCACTGCGTAGGCATGGTCAGTGCCAATCTCTTTCCAGGATTGCCTGACTGCATCAGCAACATCGCCAGGCATGGGAACTTCCAGCAGCACTTGGCGCACACGCTGGCCCACGCTCCGAACGGTTTCCACATTATCGGTGGTTACGGTGTCTAATAGTGCATAAAGCCCATCCGAATCTGGGCAGGCTGCGATGAATTTTTGAAATGCAACGGTGGTCAGGCAAAACCCTGAGGGAACGGGGAAACCGGCATGAGCCATTTCGCCCAGATTGGCCCCTTTGCCGCCTACCAGCGGAAGGTCCGCAGCGCGAATATCAGACAAAGAAAGGCTGAGTGGGGTAGTGTTTGTCATAGCAAATCTGTAATGCCTTTAATCAGGAGGAGTAGCCCAAAGACCAACGGTGCCCAGATGCCGATTGGGCGACTGTGGCGGTTCAAGAATTGTCTGATCGAATTTAGCAAATCTTTTGCGCGTTTGGGAAATGCAATATAGATGACAACGGGGATGATCACAGATAGGCAGAATACAAGCACGACCAGCAAGGTGATGAATATTTTTTCGGTGATGAACAAAGCACTCATGACGACGACCGATAAAGCGGTCAAAAAAAGAGCCAGGTTTTTGAAATTGACCACAGAAATTATTGCGCCAAATCCGAAGGCCTTTAGTGGGGTGATTTTGTCTACGACGGAGAAAAAACGCGGTTCTTCTTGGTTCTCAGAAACTGGTTTGCGCCAGTTGCGCAGAGCGAACCAGAGAAGCAGGGTTCCCAAGACCATCAACAGGATGGGTAGAACCAGGCTTGGTTCTTCGGTGTTGTTCTCTGCGGCGCGGTATCCGAAAACGACGACTGAAACCCCGATGATGGTGTAGGCGCTGGTATATCCCAGCGCGTAGCCTAACCCGTTATGCCAACCCCGATCTGAAAGCAACAGCAAAATAACCAGGGTGATCGACCCAACCGAGAGCAGTCCGGTTGAGGCCAGTACAAGGGCTTGAATGAGTACCGGTAACACTTTGTTCTCCTTGAATCGCCCCGCTTTATTGTTAGTACGTACTATCGAAAATAATAGCATAAATCGTATTGTAAGTCAACGCTAACATATGATAAAATGATTTCGCTTTTGATAACTGGACTTGGGAGCAAAAATGCCAAAAATTGTCGAAGACGAACAAATCTATCGTGCCGTGATGCAGGTGGTTTCGGAGCGAGGTTATGCTGGAGCAACCACCAAGCAGATGGCCGATGCGGCCAACGTCAGTGAAGTGACGCTATTTCGAAAATATGAAAATAAAGCCGAGTTGGTAAAACAGGCGATCTTATTCATCGTAGAACAAACTGATTTTTCATCCGCGGCCCAATACACTGGTGATATTCATGCTGATTTACTCAGAGTGGTGCAAGCTTATCAAGATTCGGCTGTAAAACATGGCTTTTTCTTCGCCGCTCTTTTTTCAGATATCTCTCGTTATCCAGAGTTAGTTGAAGCGCTTGACAAACCTCTTGAGATTTTTTCCGCGATCCAGGAATTAGTTTCTCGTTACCAGGAAGAAGGCGCATTACGACAAGGCCACTCTACACACATCGTAACAGCCCTGCTTGGGCCTCTGATCTATACAGCTATGATGCGAGGGACGATACCCAACTCAGTCCTCCCCCCGCGCAATTTATCAAACTATGTAAAAGATTTTCTAAATGGCTACCAAACTGATCCATTTAGAGAGTAGGTAACGCCAGCGATACCTGACGATTTCCTAGGTCAGAATTATCATATCAAATAGGTAATAACTTCAAGACACATTACCCCCGATCATGATTTTTCTCCAAAATCAGGGGGAAGGCGGTTCGGAACAGGTCCGCCAGGGGTCATCAGTCCCAAATGAACCGCATAACTCCTTGTTGAGCGGTTTTTAGCTTCTTTAAGGTTCGAATACAAGGATAAATTGGATGATTTGGGGATTGAAATCCGTTCTTTTGACTAAGAAACAAGCAAGTTTTTTTTCAAGTCCCCGATGGAACACAGATCAAAAACGCGGGTTATAAGTCTGGATTTTTTAATCCAGCTCCACTTTGTCCCAGAACTCCCTAAATTTTTCAACCCTCTTGATATCTTCCAGGTTTATTAAGAATGGAGATACATCCTCTGAAAGGTGCTTAAAATCATAATCTGTTATCCTTGCAGATATCTCTTTTCTCAATCTCTCCGCCGTATCTACTCCCAGTTTCTGGTTTATAAACCCCATATCTGGTTTTGTCCTGCTAGACAAGTAGGTGATGTCATAAAAGTCCCTACCCTTGGGTCTCTTCCGGTTTACTGCCGTATAGATCTTTTGGGATAAAAGAATATTCAGCGGGGTTACCCGGATCTCAGCAAACACATCAAATTTGTTTATAAGAATGATCTCAGGTTTATACGGGTAACTCTGGGCTGTCGTATCTAATTGAATGAGGATCTTTTCCTCCTGAGAGGGAGATAGACCCTGCTCATAAAGTAGCGCCGGAAACTTTAGATAACATCGATATGCACCTTTAGCTACATTCTTGATTTCTACCTCAAATCCTTCCAACGCCATGAAACGTTTTACTTTCTGAATGACTTCTTCGAACTCGATCCAGGACAAACCAAAATTATCTAAATCAATATCTTCAGAAAAACGATTATTTCTGTAAACAATCCGCAAGGCTGTTCCTCCAAGGAAGGCCAATTTACTGGCATGATTGCTGTCAAATACCGCTTGCAGGACCTTATATTGTAGATACTCCCGCAGGATGGCCCGTTCGAATCTTTGCATATTTTCTGGATATTGGTCTTTAATCTGTTCGAAATCAAGCATGGATGTACTCCAATAATAGATCCACTCTACGGTTGAGCGCCTTATTATCAAATATCTTCAGATACTTCTTAAACAACGGATTATCATCCAACCCTAACAATTCCTGCCTGTTCCAGCGCAATCCTGCAAGATCATCGCTAGATTCAATCTTATTATTCCAATAGAGAGAGTCTAGAACCGCTTTCTCCAGGCTGGCGATTTTGTACTTGGTCATCTTCTCTTGTACGACTACACGGTAACCAAACATCAGGGCCGGCTTGATGCTGCGGTAAATAAATCTACCCCACTCGCTATCAAACTGCTTGGTCTTGCGAGAACTGACACTGGTCACACCCAGTACCGACTCGGGAATTACGAGATAATACGCCAGGGCTGACTCTCGGCTAATGTAGGATGGTTCATATATTCTATTAGCCAGCATGAACAGGTAATTCTCATCCACCTGCACATCAGCTAACAAATAAAACCCACCAACCAGGGACTTGATATACCCTCTGTTCAACCAATCACTTAACTGCTGCCGGTGGAAATCCGGATCG
>JBEQLH010000031.1:0-17898 GCA_040326075.1 Anaerolineales bacterium | reverse complement strand
TGTCGAAGCCATGACCAGATCCGCTTCCCAGCGCTGGGGTCCCGACTCTATCCAATTGAGGATGTTGTGAAAGTATGCCTCGCCCTCTTCTCCCCGCGCGCCATCTTCAGCAGCCACCTGGTCACCACCCGCATCATCCCGATCTCTTCCTGAAGATTTACCTCTTTCTCCAGATCCATAATTTCCCCCTTCAGAAATTGCTTAGATAAAAATGTTTATCTTCAGCGCGATTAAATTCCCTTGCTGTCCCCCACGGCAGCCACCCATATTCGTGCTTCGTGGTCTTCCCCTTGCTTTTCCAGATGATTAAGCCGGTATTCTATCATCTCCTTCAAATGCATCTGGTTTAATTCGATGCGGTCCAGCTTTGCATCCATCATATCTACCATATGCATCAATTGCACACCGAGTAAGACTACCTCGTCCTCCATGTAACTTAATATAGCACAAATGTTCTGGTTATTATGAATTCTTCTTGCTCAATACTTGTATGTATAATATGTCTAATTTGAAATAATAAAGAAATTTACTTATCAGCCTGTTAGACGGCAAAACGAAAAGGAGAGCATTGCATGCAAAAAAACATTGCGTTGAGCGCTTTCGTGATGTTGATCATTGGACACTCGGCCTTATGGTGAACGAGTTTGTATTTGCTCAAGGAAGGACTGGATGGTTTGGGTTTTTCATACTGGGAAAAATGCAGGATACATAGAATGCATCATATGGAACGAATAGCCTGTTTTCTCAGCCGAGCAGTGGAAGAAGTACATAAGTGAATATCCAAGCATGAATGATGTAAAGGACAATATGCAGAAAATAATCTTGACATCGCTTATCGTTGCACTTTTTAGCGGCCTAGCAATAGGTGTACAATCTTCGCTGATCAGTGTGGCTGGGAAAAATACGGGGGCAATGCTAACCGGATTGTTGGTGAACGCCATTGCGGGGGTAGCCGCAGGTCTACTTATGGTTGTAGTATATGTTCGACAAGGAAATACTGCCTTCTCTGCTATCCAGGCTCCAACGTTAGGAGTAATCGTGGTTGCAGGGCTACTCGGAATTGGCATTATTACGGGTATTGCTTATGCGTTGCCCAAGATCGGTGTCGCGGCGGGCCTCTCGATGATTATCACCGGTCAAATGACGATAGGTGTTTTGGTAGATACTCTTGGCTTAGCGGATGGGCAACCTATCCCGCTGAATTGGGCTCGTATTGGCGGCCTTGTTCTATTAGCGTTGGGAACATGGTTTATTGTGCCTAAAGGATGATCCAACTTTGTCGTAAAAATTAAAACCTTGCTGCCTGACAAATCGTTATATAAATTCAATCACTTTATAAATCATGTTCGGGCAAAGGTTATAGGATCTCCTCAGCACAAGCGAGGGACGTGTCGCCCCCGCCCCCAAGCCTAGCCTGAGCGAAGTTGCATCCCGTGCGCAGCTTCGGGGCGAAGGACCCCCCAACTGCATCCTGAGTGTAACCGAAGGACCAAACCTATCAAATGCAGAGCGATGGGCGCCTCCGGTCTGCCGTCCTCAGCGCAATGTTTTCCAATATCATTTATAACCTCGTGACCACCTGCCCGGTGGATCGAAAACCATACAGCGGATTCTTGTGGTCCCTTGATCGATGGCAAAGATATAGTTCATGATATCTTCTCAGCGTTTATAGAAGGAATGAGTTCAAGGATAGTTAAGTTGTTCAAGGCAAAACACCTTTTCGGGCAGTCCGAGATAACTTTTCCTATCCGCCACCCACAGCGGGGTACAGCTTCACTTCGTCCTCCCCTGATACAATCGTTTCACTTAATTCTACTAATTGTCCATTGAGAACTACTAAATATACATCACTCACAGGAATTCCGAGTTCAACAAGAACTTCTTTCAAGTGAGATGGTTGATTTATATCAACCACCAACCAATTCCCATGCTGGGGATTGTAAAAATTAAGGTATCCACCAAGATAAAGTCTCATGTCTATTTATGCAAATATCACAAAAATAGATCAGGCTAGCATATCGGCTGCCCAACCCAGGGATAAAGCATCCAGTCCTTCACGAGTGGGGTTACCAGTTTCAGGGTTCCAGCCTTTAAGACCGTACAGAACTGTGAGTGCCTGCTCGAATTCCTCACGTGGCATGGCCTCTCCTTGCAAAGCACCATTCTCCAATTCCTTAAATAGTCGTTCTGGTAAAACATCATCTTTGCGTGAGAACCCTTCTCGGGTGTTGAATATCCGCGCCATATTGGTAGCGCGTTCACCGATCAACAAAGCATCTTCCACACTCAAGTTCCAACCGGTGGCAGCATTGATTGAAAGCAGCATCTCGTCAATTTGAATGTGCGAGCGCGGCGCAGGGCCGAAGAAGCAATACCCGATCACCTTTTCCAGGCTGGTTAATTTTTCCAAGATGTAGAACTGCTTCATTTTCTCCTCGCTCATACTGCGGGCTGGTTGTGCCTCGGTGATACCCAGCGGACGGGCGTTTGTGAAAGGTATTGATTCCGGGTTCGTCAGCATGGTATCGTGCGCTACCACCAAATGATCGGCACCAATTTCTGAGATAGCGTAGCCTATCCCAACGTTGTACTTGCCACGCGGGTCGTGCATGGGCAGTTCCTGTCCCTTGACGTGCAACGCAAAGAAGTGGGCGTCGCCACCAATATTTTCAGCCGCCCTCATAACTCCTTCAGCCAGTATATTGCCAAAACCCTTACGCCTGGCTATCCAATCGATCATTGTCAACATGGCTTTAGCATTCCCAAAACGGAGATCAAGTCCATCGGTATCATCCAAACCGATCAGGCCGTGCTCGAAGCATTCCATAGCAAAAGCGATTGTAGCACCGGTTGAAATGCTATCAAGCATATAGGCGTTGCATATTTCATTGGCTTTGGCAATGACCTGTAAATCGCCAACACCGCAATTGGGGCCGAATGATGCTATGGTCTCATATTCCGGTCCACCATAAACAGAAGTCTGGCCTTCTACTGCAACCTCGCGCTTGCAGCGCACCGCACATGCATAACAACTTCGTCGGGCAGTGAGCAGTTCTTTCTCATATGCTTCCCACTTGATCTGATCGACGTTCTCGAAAGCACCCTGCCGAAAATTGCGCGTTGGTAGTATCCCACTGATATTGAGTGGCTCGACAATTCCAGGTGTGCCGCGTTCCTGTAAATCCCAGCTTTGGGGGCTTTCTTTTACTCCCTTGGCCAGTTTACGCCCGAGTTTCATAAGCGCGTCAGGATCATACGCCAGGGTTTGATAACGTTGTAGGCCGCGCACTGCGACAGCTCTCAGATTTTTAGACCCCATGACGGCCCCCATACCGTTGCGACCGTTGAAATGACGCAAATCGTTAGTGATGCCTGCGTAGCGGACAAGATTTTCACCCGCGGGACCGATTTGCAGCACTCGGATTTTGTCATCACCTAACTCGCCGCGAATCGCTTCCTGAACTTCGGCTGTCAGGCGTCCCCAAAGGTGACCTGCTGGGCGGATTTCAACCTCACCTTCATTTATCCATAAATAAACTGGTTTTGGGGAGCGCCCTTTGATAATAATCGCTTCAAAGCCCGCCATCTTCAGTTCTGGTCCCCAGAAGCCACCTGCTTCCGATTCACCGTAACCCATTGTCAGTGGTGAACGCGCTGATACCACATAGCGAGTAGCTGTCGAAACCGGGGCGCCTGTTAGCAACCCATTTGCAATCACCAAAACATTTTCGGGAGCAAACGGATCAGTGCGGGGTGGCATTTCATTCAACAAAATATATCCAGCTAGCGCTTTACCACCCGGGTAAAGACGGTAAAAATCTTCAGTGAATTCCTCAACTTCGATTGACCCGGTCGATAAATCAACTCGCAAAATTTTGGCAGTCGTTCCGTAGATCATTAAGCACCTCTAAAGCTCTCTATTCTGATTAGCAGATAATTTTACACCCAATCCACAGAAACACGGTGATTATAATTTATTCACTAATCAGGATTAGATCGTAATGCCTCCTTGTCTCCATAGTTTATTGGAACAGGAATCGTTGTTTCAGTTGTCAACCATTTACCATTGAGGTATTAGGGATATTTTTTCATCTTTCACTCTCCTGAGTTGATATTTTTGCGCAACTACACTCATGGAGCCAACCGAATAGCCCACTACTTAGATCCGACAAAGGGTATCGTAGAAGACGCCTGCGGCATAATTCCAACGTTTGCGTCTGGTGGGAGATCGGCAAGGGCAGTCTCTAAAGCCTCGTTTATGCTGGCCGCCGGGGTTAACAATAATTTGCGAGCAAAGTTGGATTCCAATTCGGATATCAGGATTATCTTTACCCGCGTCGCGTCGAGGGCGATCTGTACAGCTTTGTGCGGCCCGACCAGGAAGCCCTCTCTCTGGAATCGTTCAATGGCCTCCTGATGAGAGCTTACACCATTCATCCACAGCTCATAAGCATGGCTGCCGGTCCCTTCTGTACAGGCGGCAGCTAGAATTACCGTACCGCCTTTACGCGTGATCTTACTGGCGTGCGCGAATGCCTTCTGGGACTGGTAAAGATTGATATCTTTGGGATAGCCACCTGGTGAAGCGATGATTAAATCAAACCGTTCATCAACTTGCACCTGCGAAATTTGGCGACTTATTGGGATTCCCTTTTCCATCACCGCGTATGGATCACCGGCGATTACCGATACAATCTGCCTGTCGCTGTTCAAAAGGGCATTTAGCGAGAAATGCACGCCAATGATCTGGCCAATTTCCTCTACTTCCTGTCTCGCGGGGTTATCCGAATACCTGCCCAAACGGGCTTTAGGAGAAGTCATCAAGGCATGGTTGTGGTTAATCGTATCTCGACCAGCCAGCCCGATCGCGGCGCCTTTGACCCCGCCCGAAAACCCTTGAAACTGGTGGGGTTCTATAATGCCAACGACAATGCGTAAATCTGCTTCAGCAAAAAGCCGATTGACCCAAACGGGGGTATCGCGTGAGGTTGTTCCCAGATAAACTAAGGATTCGCTATCGTCACAGTTATGACAATGAACTGGGAAACCATCCAATATCTCTTGGGGTGCGATCAATGGATATTCCGCCGGCGACATTCGTGGATGTGTTCCGGTAGCGATGATAAATTGGATCGCTCCAGGTTTTATACCAAGATCCTCCAGATGCCGTAAAAGTGGTGGTAGTAGTTGGCCATTCGGAACCGGTCTGGTCTTGTCATTAATAGCGATCGCCACAGATTTTGCATCGCGGAAGTCTGACAGCGATACCCCTCCTACCGGGTTTGATATTGCCTCAAGGGCTACTTCCTGCGGTTCAGGCACTCCAGGCATGTTCCGCGATTTAATCCATTCAGGCTTGAATCTATTTGGAATCCTGAAGCTCAGGTGACCTTTTCCATATGGTATTTTATACAAGATCATTCTGTCAATTCGAGGTGATCGTAGCAGATACCTTTTTCTGAAATAGTTGTAATTGTTATTTTAAGTGTAAGTATCTGGCGAAGACTTCTCCAACAATTGGATGATCCTTCGCCAGATATATATTTGCATATCGCACAGGATTACGCTCCCCTCGCCAACGCTCGTTTGAGTGTATCACCACGCAATCCCTGACGGAGCGCTTCCATCGCCAGCACATCCGTAGTGGGGATGTTCCCCAAACTGACGTTGTTCCCGAAGCGTAATATCATATACTGCTGCTGGTTCTTGATTGGCGCTTCCCACATGAGTTTATCCAGATCATCCACCCCGGAAACAATCTGGTCGACCTCACTCTCATCAACTGCACCGGACTTATCAAAAACACCGACCCCTTTACCCCCCTCCCGGGCCTCGACAATAGCAAACATTGCCCCCAGTTGAATGTCGTGAGCGATCAGCCTGTGCATTTCGGCAATGGCGATTTTCTCATCCGGGCTCTTTTTGCCTACTTCGGTGACAACTTTGAGGCCCGCATCGAGTGCTCGTTTAATGCAGTTCCCGCGGGTCTCATCCGTCATCTCCAGCGTGCCATCAGATACCTCAATAGCCGTAAAGCCCAACTCCTTGGCCCGTTTTATAAACGCCTCATAGCTATTCTGCCATACAGTCACTTCCAGGAATGTCCCACCGGGATATACGTCTACACCAGCAGAAGTGGCAACTTCAATTTTTTCGCGCACGACTCTTTCCGAATAAAAGGCAGAGGTGCCAAAGGATAGTTTCAAAAAATCAATATAATCAGCTGCTGTAGCCATTAAGTCCTCGACCGCATACCGTCCAAGACCTTTATCCAATACCATCGTGAACCCGGTTGTACGCGGTTTCATACTCCGTCCGGGTTCAGGCATTCGGAACACACCTTCCCAAGCTTTTTTCGTCATTCGTCAATAACCTCCATACAAGATTTTGGACAAGCCAGGATCGTCCTTGCCTGCTTGATTTCCCATTGGGGAGCAGATACCAAATCAGCAACTGCCTCCCACCGGGCTCCGGCCAGTTGTGGCGTATCGAACCCCACCACTGGTAACGCTTCATACATAAGCATGGTACTACCAATTTTCTCACTAGCGCTCTCAAAAAGCATCCTGGTCAACATCCTTGGACTGCTGATATCCCTTACCACCGCATTTTCAATCCCACTATCGATATGGGGAAAGATAATCGATAATTTCGGGTTCACCAATGACGGACGCTCCGTTGTGTCTGCGTGCATGCTGACACTAATCTTGGCATCCCAGGGGTGATCCACTTCTGGTAGGGATAATCCAAGTAGCGCACCTGCTTCCGGAAAATCGTACAGGAAACAGCCCACGCGGATATTATCCATCAATGCCCCACGGTAAAAGACAATCCCCTCTGGGGTTAATTGGAAATAGGTCATTTCCGTGCTGAAGATCTGGTAACCCCTGAGAAGTGATTCGAGTAAATAGACTGTCTTTCCAGCACCCACTTTGCCCACGATGACCAGTAATTCGTCCGCTTCAGGCTTGTATATCGAAGAGGCATGTAGACTGAAGATGCCATGCAGCTCCTGGACCGCCAGGGCAAATCGAAACCAGACGCCAACGTTTCCCAGTAGACTCCAGCGCTTATCCTCCCCTTCACGTTCTAGCCGGCTGAGATCTCCCTGGATATACAATTCACGTCCGTTGTTCTCGATCTCGTAGGGTAAATTTGGATCATCCAGTAAATAACAATAGGAGTCCATTCCAGGAACATATTCGGTCGCTTCAAGTACCTCCCAGTTTGTTATCTGCGTATAGATCTCGCCCCGCTCAAAGTGCACAGGATTATGGATCAATCTGCCGTTGTTTGAAGCCAATCCATGTGTAAGTCCTAAAATACGAAAACCCCGAGTATCTGACCATTCCTTGCGTTTTTCCACCATACATTCTCACCATTGCAGAATATTGCTTCTTATATTGTGAGCTGAGAAGTGTTTATAGCGTCACCAGACTACCTATCACAGTAATTGTGATGAAGCTAACAACACCCACCGCCAGGGCGGCGCATAACCCAACGACGAAGGGCTTTAATCCTAGCCCCCTGAATGTACTGAGTTTCGTGCTAAGCCCAACCCCGGCCAAGGCTACAACCAGGAAATTTCCAGCCCAATTTGTGATGAATTTAATGATCCCAGTCCATGTTTCAGTATCCCATAACCCAAATGCCACTCCACTTGTACGTATGCCTGCATCGCCGATCGATCTGATAACCGCCATAGCTAAAAATCCTAAGATAAAGAGCGGCAGCAGTTTGAATGGATTCGTAACCTTGCTTTTGGAGACATCTTCTTCCTTCATATTGCGGGCATAGTAATAGGCCATAAAAGGGATCACCAGCACCATAAAAACATTCCGTACCAGCTTGGTCACGGTAGCAACATCCAGTGCCAGTGGTTGGGAAAATATATCTGCGTATACTTTGGCCGCTCCGACAACCTGGGATGTATCGTGGATCGAAGTACCCAACCACAACCCGACCCGCATTGCATTTCCGGCGAAGATCACATTAGCAGCATAAGGGTAGATAAGTGTTGCCAATAATCCAAAGATTGTAATGACAGCTACCGCATAGGCGGTTTCCTCCTCCTCCGCTTCGATGGCTGGGCTGGTAGCCACAATGGCCGAAACACCACATATGGAGGTTCCGACAGCGATCAAAGCGCCCAATCGCGGCGGCAGTTTCAGCCATTTATTTACCTGCGTGGTAATCACCAACGCCCCGATGATGCAAATGACAACAATGGGGATGCCATATAATCCCAGCCTGAACACGTCGAAGATTGTCAGGCGAATTCCCAACAGAATAATGCCCAATCGCAATACTTTCTTGACAGCAAAGCTGAGACCGGGCTTCAGGGACGCCGGCAATGGAATTACAGCGCTTATGATTAACCCCAGCAAGATAGCCAGCATGACCGGTGAAACCGGAGATTTCTCAAATCCCAGTAAATTCACCCCGATAAATTTACTCAGCCAGATGCTGAACCAGGCCAGGATGGAGACGGCGAAAAAGCCCGGTATCAACTTCGGCACGTCATTCACAGGGACACCCAGAAGATTCTTTTCCCAAGTGCTCAATTCTCGGTTTTGCTGTTTAGATTTCTCGTTAGTCATAGATGTATTACCTCAAAGTGGATTGTGTTTCCTTCGAAAATCATCTAGTCTCTACTTCCATATTTTCACCCGTATATCGTCTGGGAGATTCGAAATCATCCCATCTTTTACTAATAATTCCAATCCGGGAAGCGTGATACCCTCTTGGGGTTCACCAAATACCCATACATCACTAAGATGAAGCTCAGGGTTTAATTCACCAGTGTGCTGAACAGCCGGCCCGAGGGGGAGAATCGTCCCTTCCCGCCCAAAAACTGGGATATGGTCCAGCGGTACGGTGCGTTGGATCACTTCGGAGCCTTCGTAACGTTCACCACTCCACAGATCGAACCATCCACCCTTGGGTAGATAAAACCGCACCGTGTTATTCGGGGTTAAGACCGGCACAACTAACAGGGCTGAGCCTAGCATGTATTGCTCTTCAAAACCCCAGGCTAGGGGGTCATCAGGAAATGCCAGGGGCATAGCGCGCATAACTGGGAGCCCATTCTGGCTGGCTTCCAGGGCGCAGGCTTGCAGGTAGGGGATGAGTTGATATCGCCAGGCTAACCATTTTTTGATGATCGATTCAGCTTCTTCGCCGTAAACCCAGGGTTCTCGTTGACCAGCCCCATGAAATCGGGTATGCGAAATCATCACACCAGCTTGCGCCCAGCGAATGTATAAGTCTGGGGATGGATCACCTACCGCGAATCCGCCGATATCATGGCTGTAATATGGTCCGCCGCTCATGCCATAAGAGAGTCCACCGCGAATGCTGGCCGCCAAACCTTCCCAGTCACATTGGGGATCTCCACCCCATTGCAGCGGGTAGCGCTGGCTGCCAGTCCATCCCGCCCGACCCCAAACCATAGCACCATCATTGCAATACTTTTCTGTCGCATTGAAAACACATTGGTTGTAAAGTAGAGAATAAACATTATGTAAACGTGCCCCTGTATCACCATTATAGGCAACCACATCTTCAGGAATTGACTCACCATAATCGCTCTTCATCACACTGACGCCAGCATCAAAAAGTGGCTTATGGGCTTCCAGATACCATTGATATGCCTCCGGGTTAGTAAAATCGATAATCCCGCTCGGAGGGAGATGGGGGAAAGTCGATTCAAGATGATCCGGTAACCACTGATGAATGTATGGTTTCCCATCTTTGGTCTGCAGTAAATAACTCTTTTCAGCCAACTCCTTAAATTTTGGGTTCTTAACTGCGATGTATGGATATTCCCAGAGACATAACTTGAAATTGTCACCCCGTAGCTGGCTCACGAATCCAACCGGATCAGGGTACCGGTCATTATCCCACTGGAAATCAAAGCGGGTATTCACCTTGTGCCAGGCGCGGCCATCCAATACCAGGGCATCACAAGGGATCTCACGTGCGCGTAATTTCTTGGAAACATCCAGGATTTCTTCTGCGGTTTTGTAATATGCCCGAGACATCCAGGCGCCATAGCTCCAGCGAGGTAATTCCTTAGTCCTCCCCGTCAGGGCAGTATATTTTTCGAGCATCTCAGCAGGTGAATCGGCAGCCAACAAGAATAAATCCAGATCCTGATCATGCACTTTCAGGATATAGCTGCGATGTGACCATTGGGGATACCCAACGGCGTGGATTACCCGCGCGGTTGTATGGGTGAACAACCCCCAACCTAAAGGACTCCAGGCGAATGGGACATTCTTATAGGAGAGTTCCGTATTGAGCGTGGTGGCATCTTCATTCCATGAACCGATCAAATGCCCTCTTCGGTTGAGGGGTCCGAATTTTTCACCCAATCCATACACTGGGATTCCACTCGGAAGTGCAAAACTCGCCATCCAGGCATCTTCACTCTTTGCAAAAGGCAACCAGCGCAGATTCCCAAGAAAACCCCGGTCAGTAACCGTCTCCAATATGGTTTGCTTACCCTTCTTTAAAACCAACCGCATGGGTGAGGTCAGTAATTCCAAAACCACATCACCTGACTCCAATCTGTATCCCTGGGGAGTTTCAGAGGAACGCACATCCAGGTTTTCCGCGGGGGCTGTCGTTAAAAGGCCGTAATCTGGTTTATCTTGAATATCCATTTGGATCCGAATAATCCCTTGGGCAAAGAAGGTGACATCCAACGGACCTGCTAAGGTCGAAAAACGCGCCCCATTCGGCAGTTCTTCCTGGTAAGAGAATGTCTCTACGCACTGGAAACCCTCTTGGATTTTCGAGCTTTTTTGATTAAGGAACATGGGCGATTAATCGTATTGAGTCTGATCCCAGAAACTGCTGAATTTCTGGATGCCTTCTTGGGTATAGGGGTGGTGGAAGCCATCCTGGTAAACTTCCAGCCCGGCAGTGACAATATCGGCACCAACAACGGCAGCATCGATGATCTGACGGGCGTTGCGGACGGCTGCCACGATGACCTCGGTGTTGAAATCGTAGTTGTCGCGTATTGTTACGATATCGTCGATTAATCCATGCGTTTCCTCAGCATTGGCTTCTTTCCACCCGATGAAGGGAGAAACATAATAAGCACCGGAGCGCATCGCCTGGAGGGCTTGCATGGCGGAGAAAATCAGGGTGCAGTTAACCCGGATTTCCTGCTTTGCCAGGGCTTCGATAGCTCTGAATGCGGATTCCATGCATTGGATTTTTATGACGAAATTTGGGGAGATCGCCGCCAGTTTCTCGGCTTCAGGAATTATTTCTTCATATGTCATGTAATGAGGATTGACTTCCACAGAGACGGTCTTATCCGTTCCATCGACCAGTCTGGCAATTTCCCGGACCACGGTCAGAAAAGGTTTACCTGATACCTGCACATGACGAGGGTTGGTGGTCACCCCGTCGATATTGAAGGCGCCTAGCGCGTATTCTATTTCATCAACCATGGCGCTATCCAGGAAGAATTTCATTGGTTACTCCTAATGTATATTTTTTACTCAATGTATCTGATACCTATCACTATTTGAATTTAATGATCTTATTTCATAAAACTCCAAAAGGTACAACTGCGATAATGCTAAGTGAATATTCAAAAGATAAATTTCACTATCTTCTTTACTTCATTCCAGTTGTGGCGATGCCAGTGGTTATATTGCGTTGCAGGAAGGCAAACACGATGGTGATTGGTAGCAATGTAAGAACAGTCATAGCGAGGATCAAATGCCATTGAACATTGAGTTCACCCTGGAATGAGTTGAGCCCAACTTGCAAGGTAAACATCTCGTTACGGCTGAGCACAATGAGCGGCCATAAGAAGTCGTTCCAACGCCACATCACAGAAAATATAGCCAGCACAGCCAGGGCAGGTCTCGATAGAGGAATGATTACCTGGGTATAGATACGCCATTCACTCGCTCCGTCTATTCGGGCTGCGTCGATTAGCTCGTCAGGGATGGTAATCATGTACTGGCGCAGCAGGATTACTCCAGTTGGTGTTGCTGCTCCAGGAACGATGACTCCCAATAAATTATTATTCCATCCTATATTTGTAATAACCAGGAATACTGGAACGAGTACAACCGCGAGAGGGATCATCAGAGTGCCGATCATGATCAAGAAAATTGCTGTACGGCCAGGGAATTTGTATTTTGCTAACGCAAATGCTGCCATACTATTAACGATCAAGGTCAAGATTGTAGCTGCGATTGTAACAACAACGCTATTACGCAAATAGCGAGCGAAGTTGAAACTTTCTATCCCCTCAATGTAATTATCCAAACTGAACACAACTCTCTCGACTGGTTCCCGATCATCTATATGCACCTTGATGATTTCCTCTGGATTGGATGGATCAATCAGCTGTGCCTCTAAACCGATTCGTCTCACTTGGGCTAATTGAACGACAGAACCATCTTCCATTGTGACGTTGTACAATGGTAATGGTTCTTCATACCCTTCAACATCCACGGTCTCTTGCCTGTAAGGCAATAAGCGTGGCGGGAATTTGACGACTTCAGCAGAAGTCTTGAAGGAAGATAGCACCAGCCAGAGCACGGGACCAAACAGTATGATCACACTCAAACCCATATAGAGATAAGTGATCATATCCGTTATATGCAGTTTATTCTTTCCGCGTGTCCGTGTGAGAAACTCCCAAATGGCGCTCATCTATCAATCCTCCTCTCTTCGGAATAGCAATTGAACCATGGTCAGCACAACCAACACCCCAGCCATAAGTATCGATGCGCTTGCCGCTAGCCCAAACAGTTTGCTAGGACTGGAGAAACCTTTACTGTATATGTATTGCACTATATATAACGTGGCGGTACCAGGTCCGCCTCCTGTAAAGGCGAAGACCACATCAAAGATTTGGACTGCTCTAATTAAAGACAACATTAGAACCACAATCAACGAGGGTATGAGCAGCGGTAATGTGATGCCGTAAAATGCCTGCCAGGCATTAGCGCCGTCAATATCAGCGGCTTCGTACAGGTCTGATGGGATCGCCTGAAGGCCAGCCAACAAGATTAATGTGTAAAAACCCATAAATGCCCACACGCTGATCACGATCACCCAAAATTGAGCCCAGGTTGAATCAACCATGAAAGGTATTTTGTCATACCCTAATGAGGTAATAATTCCGTTGATCAGGCCATTTTCCTGCAGAATCCATTTCCAGATCAGCGCGACCACAATGGGGGATAGCAAGACAGGGTAGAAAAAAACGCTCCGGAAAAATCCGCGCGCTTTTATTTTTCGATTGAGTAGCAACGCAGTAACGAGGGAAATAATGACCATTAACCCGACTTGGAAGATCACATATGTCGCAGTGTTGAAAATGGCTCGCCAAAACAGGTCTTCCCGGCAAGTATTGGGGTCTAGATAGTTAGTGCAATCCAACAATTGCTCGAAATTTGTTGTTCCAGTCCAGGGGCGCTTGTCCGGGAAAAATTCTGTACCGCTTGTGAAAGCGTAAACAAAGTTGAGCAGCATGGGGAAAAGGATAAAAATACCGAAGATTAGCAAATTTGGCAGCACGAAAATGTAAGGCATACCGCGCAGGCCAACTACCCTTTGAAGCGCGGCGAAAACAACATCCACTCTATCAATAATGAAGTTGCTTATAGATGACACCACATTATTGAAGGTACTGCCAATCGACCTCCACACATTTTTCTGTGAGTCCGTAGTCATGGGAACTCCAAAAAATAACTAACGGGGCGTAGCCCAATATTCATGAGCTACACCCCATAGGATTATGGTTAACTTCCTCCTGCCTCAGCGATAGCGTCGTCGATGTCTTGTTGGAGGCGTTGTAAGGCCTCGTCAAGAGTCAGTTCTCCGGTGAGATACTGGGCGATGCGGTTTGCACTGTTGCGGTAATAGGCAAAAGCGAAGGGATGCACATTGAGCCCCACAGCCTGGTCTTGCAGCTTGGGGATTTCGGCGGTGTAAGCCGAGAGGGCATTCAGCACCGCTTCATCATCGGTCTGGAAGGCTACGCCCTGGGTTGCGACTTCAGTTTGTGCTGGCAGAGACAACGTCCCTGCGGAGAAGGCGCTGTAGTTCTCGGCCTGGGCCAGGAACTCCATCAGCCTGGCAACATGCTCAGGATGCTCCGTATCAGCAAAGGCCACAAGACCTGCGCCACCAGCCACACCTGTGCTGCCACCAGCGCCAGTTGGATTGGGAACGACCACCCAGTCGAAGGCATCGCCAACATCACCAGCCACACCGTTGATCTGCCAGGAACCGGTCATGCACATGACCAGGTCGCCGCTCTTGAAGTAGTCGATGCAGTTGTTGAGGCTGTCGCCAACCAACCAGACTTCGCTGGGGGTAACGCCTTCTTCGTGCCAGCTGTTGAGCAGTTCAGCGTAGCTACGGAAACCAGGCGTATCTACGGTGAAGTTGCCTTCGGCATCGATCAGCGTCGCTCCCTCGCTCATAGCAGGACCGGCAAAACGGTGACCTGTACGGTCAACCGAGATTGCGTACTGCACTCCGGTCGCTTCAGCAACCTGCTTGGTAATCTCGGTCCACTCCTCCCAGGTCGTGCCTTCACCAGGCACTTCGATGCCAGCCTGGTCAAAAAGGGTCTTGTTGACAAACGGTCCTGTCACGGTCAGCGCATCGGGGAAGCCACCGTATCCCATCGCCTCCAAAATCGGTGCTGGGAAGTTGGCTTCATAGTAGGCCGGGTCTTCAAGATAAGAACGCAGATCCAACAACTTGCCGTCGTAAACGCCAAAGTTGGTGATGCGGGCCAGGTCTGGACCTTCTCCCGTCTCTACCTGGACTGGCAGTTGTTGGTCAATCGTGTCATAGGGAACTACATCTAGTACTACGGTGATTTCCGGGTTCGCAGCCATGAAATCGTCCAGGATAGGCTGCATCACATCGGCTTCTATCCCATCAGCATAGTACATGAACCGTATCTCAGCAGGTTCGAGCGCAGCGGGTTCCTCTGCTGGAGCAGCGCCGGTTGCCTCAGCGATAGCGTCGTCGATGTCTTGTTGGAGGCGTTGTAAGGCCTCGTCAAGAGTCAGTTCTCCGGTGAGATACTGGGCGATGCGGTTTGCACTGTTGCGGTAATAGGCAAAAGCGAAGGGATGCACATTGAGCCCCACAGCCTGGTCTTGCAGCTTGGGGATTTCGGCGGTGTAAGCCGAGAGGGCATTCAGCACCGCTTCATCATCGGTCTGGAAGGCTACGCCCTGGGTTGCGACTTCAGTTTGTGCTGGCAGAGACAACGTCCCTGCGGAGAAGGCGCTGTAGTTCTCGGCCTGGGCCAGGAACTCCATCAGCCTGGCAACATGCTCAGGATGCTCCGTATCAGCAAAGGCCACAAGACCTGCGCCACCAGCCACACCTGTGCTGCCACCAGCGCCAGTTGGATTGGGAACGACCACCCAGTCGAAGGCATCGCCAACATCACCAGCCACACCGTTGATCTGCCAGGAACCGGTCATGCACATGACCAGGTCGCCGCTCTTGAAGTAGTCGATGCAGTTGTTGAGGCTGTCGCCAACCAACCAGACTTCGCTGGGGGTAACGCCTTCTTCGTGCCAGCTGTTGAGCAGTTCAGCGTAGCTACGGAAACCAGGCGTATCTACGGTGAAGTTGCCTTCGGCATCGATCAGCGTCGCTCCCTCGCTCATAGCAGGACCGGCAAAACGGTGACCTGTACGGTCAACCGAGATTGCGTACTGCACTCCGGTCGCTTCAGCAACCTGCTTGGTAATCTCGGTCCACTCCTCCCAGGTCGTGCCTTCACCAGGCACTTCGATGCCAGCCTGGTCAAAAAGGGTCTTGTTGACAAACGGTCCTGTCACGGTCAGCGCATCGGGGAAGCCACCGTATCCCATCGCCTCCAAAATCGGTGCTGGGAAGTTGGCTTCATAGTAGGCCGGGTCTTCAAGATAAGAACGCAGATCCAACAACTTGCCGTCGTAAACGCCAAAGTTGGTGATGCGGGCCAGGTCTGGACCTTCTCCCGTCTCTACCTGGACTGGCAGTTGTTGGTCAATCGTGTCATAGGGAACTACATCTAGTACTACGGTGATTTCCGGGTTCGCAGCCATGAAATCGTCCAGGATAGGCTGCATCACATCGGCTTCTATCCCATCAGCATAGTACATGAACCGTATTTCGACTCCCTCCATCGCTTCCGGTTCTTCTGTTGGTTGTTCCTCTTCAACAGCCGGAACTTCGGGAGCTTCTGTCGTTGCTTGACCGCCTCCACAAGCTGCTAGAAGCATAGCGAATGCCATCAATAAAACAAATAGTAATTTCTTCATCATCATTCTCCTTCTCAAATTAGATTCATCAAATAGGTTTAGAATTGATTTAAATTTTCAATAGAAACCTCCTTAGTGGATGAGTTGCAGTGTTGGGATATTCAGTTGTTGTGCAAATGCAATCAGGACATCAGTGTAATCACCATACGTGATGGAGATATGATGCTCCAATCCTTCAGCCAAAATCACATCAAGGATTTCCCTTGCTGGACGATCAAATTGCAACAATCCGGATGTGCCAGAAAAACTCTTAGGGCCGCGTATGATCTCTCCTCGCCCGATAACCAGCCTGTATTCCCCGGATGACTCCGACAAACGGGCTATGGTCACTGGCCCGGGTTTGAGATTGAACTCGAATAATAAGGGGAGTCCCCGGTTTGAGTGAATCGTGACTCCAGGAGATTCCTGCGGATCCGACATCGATAGCGGCGCCAGTCCACAATGCCAAACCACTAATGCATCCCTCTCGTCATCTACCGAGACGATATCCGTCCCAAAGGCGGGTTTCTCGCTGATCGATTGGAGGATCATCTGCGTGATGGTGCCATTGACATCGGCTTCGCAACTAGAAGGAATCATCTCATCGCTCAACATCGACATGGCTCCGCAAGCCGCGCAGCCCATTTCTGTAAAGAATTCAGGCCAGCAGCGGATCGCGAAACCGTTGATTTCTTTCTGAGCAGCAATTTGCTGCAAAGCAGCATATACACTCAAGGTGCCGCGCGTGGCTTTGGGTTCGAGTTCGCTTAATCCATTAACTTTTCCGCCGAGTTGCGCCTGGATGGTGTCGATACGGCTGGTTTCAATCTGTCGGGCTAGTGGAAATAAATCCTTTTCGAGGTCGAATTGCACCACTTCTAAACCGAATGTCTGCCAGATTAAGTCAGGATCGAACAGGCAGGTCTCGAAACCTTCCGGGTTTTCGCCAACGCGTCCCAAACGGGCTCTTCTTATTGCATTTCGAGCGCGACCGGCGAGAGCTAAAGATAGTACCTTTTCCAGGGCTTGAGAATCATCGGGAGAGGCGAAAATGGTTTCATAACGTTGCCCAGCGCGGGTTAATGCATGAGCTGCCAAGTTGATCCCGCATAAGGAGTTTAGCCGCAGACGTCCACCGACATGTTCTTCGGGGACTGCCCACAGTAGCAACGGCGCGTCGATTTTTTCAACCAGCGCAGTGGTCATTGTGCTGTCTGCAAAGGTTGCCTGGAAGATCAGCAGCATATCGGGCGGGTCAGCAGCTAGAGAATGGGCGATATTTTGAGCGCTTTGCAGGTCTGTTATCAATTCTGCCTGACTATCTAAATTGACCGGAAGCTGCGAAAGGTGCTTGCGGGAGACATCACATACTTCTTTGGCAAACTCAATATCGAAAGTCGTTCGTGCAATGGGCAGAAACGCAACACGTGGTTTTTTCATTTGATGCCTTCAGCGTGTTGATAAAAGAATGTGGTCAATGCGAGGGCCGCAGCGCCGATAACGCCAGCTCGCCATCCAAAGCTGGTGACCTCCAGTCTCACTTTTTCACCTAACCCAGCAAAAGCAGCTTCCCTCATTTTGGCTTCAGCGATGGGCA
>JBEQLH010000030.1:6570-18008 GCA_040326075.1 Anaerolineales bacterium | reverse complement strand
CTGGCAGAATGGGAGGCACTTCTTCCAACCAGTGAATGGCCCCAGATCTTGGAAGAGGTACTCTTGCCGGTGCCAGGAGCCCTCGAACTCCCCGATGGTTGGCGAATAGCCGCTGAAAGGGTAACAACCAATAAAATCATTAGAAACCAGGCTCAGCACAATCCTGATCCATTCCAGGCCTGGATCGATGCGAAGCATATTCAGGAGCCCTTGATTGTGCGACCCAGGCGGGAGGGGGATCGCTTCCAACCATTCGGTATGGATGGGCATTCGATAAAAATCTCGGATTTTATGATCAATGAGAAACTGCCCAGGCGAGCTCGTCGTGCATGGCCGCTGGTTTGCCGCGCGGAGCAAATTCTTTGGCTGCCAGGATTTCGTCTAGCACATCCTTTCTGCATAACAGATTCCACCACAGAGGCGGTACAATTGAAGTTGATGCGCAGTGATTTGGGATAGGAGGAAAAATGGAAGTTAACTTCTTCGCAGGTCTACGCGAGATTGTGGGCCAAAAAAATGTGGAAATTCCTGTATCCAATGGAGCTACTGCGCGCCAATTGGTCAAAGAGGTCGTACGCTGCTATCCGCCAATGCGACAAGAATTATTAGACGAAAATGGAGATTTATACGGGCATGTGCATGTGGTGATCAACGGGAGAGATATCAGGTATCTTGAGGGGGGTATGGAAAGGGTGATTTCCCCCGATGATAGAGTGAGCATTTTTCCTGCAATTGGTGGAGGTTGAAGTATTACAGGATCAGGCTTATAGTTGCCTAAAATCCAGGATTTCAAAATAGGTGGGATCGTTTGTTTATCGAGTTATTGGGGAAAAAGAGGTGGACTGCTCGCTTCAGCAGTCCACCGTAAGAAGTAAATCAAACAGGTTATAGAGGGATGAAAGAGCTGGCACGCTATCTTGCTAAATAATCTCCAGCTCTTTTAACTTGCTTTCAGGAACAACACCATCCTCCCAACCACGCACCTCATAGTATTCCTCGAGCATCAGGTCGAGTTCACAGATCTGTCCCTCTGACCCAAGACTGGTGGATGGTTCCTTAAGGAATCGCTCGGGTAAGTAATCCGATCCTTCCCGGAATCCTGCCAGGTTGTTATAGTGGCGCTCTAAAGTGAAGACGCGCTCACCAACTTTGAGCAGGTAATCTGCGTCTCCCGGAACACCTGTTATAGCGGAGTACTGTTCCGCAAATGTATCCATTGACTCGGCGAAAGTAGCGAATTTACACACATCGAGGCAATCTGTTACCGTATGCACATTATGGAAGATGACCGTAAGTCCACCCTTCCCCTTCCATTCCAATGGATCGGTGATCTCCGTTGGGCCAAGTACGTTGCCAACAACTTCAGCTGCGGGTGTATAAGCTCGCAAATGGCATGCGCCGCGGTTGCTGGTGGCGTAACCAAGACCCATGCCTTTGATGCCGCGCGGATCGTATGCGGGGATAGCCATCCCTTTGACCGTCATGCCAATTTCCGGGTGACCAAAGTGTTTGGCGGTTCGTTCGGTGCCTTCAGCCAAGATATCACCGATCCCATCACGCTCAGCGACCTTGGTAAGAAGCGCTACCATTTCCTGGTAATCTCCCCATTTTAGACCGCCTTCACCATTGGTGTAACCTTTTTCACTGGCTTCCATGTATACACTAAGGACATTGCCCATTTCGATTGTATCTAATCCATAATCGTTGCAAAGATCGATCAGTTTCGCAACGCCAGCCGCATTATTGTTGTCACAATTGGCTCCAAAAGCCCAGATGGATTCGTACTCCATACTCTCCATGCGTAAGCCCTTATAGGGTCCCTCGGAAATCTCGACCTCTTTCTTACAGGCTACCGGGCAAGCATGGCATGTTGGGTCATTTACCAGAATGGTATCATTGACGGTCTCACCGCTGATATCTTCATGAGCCTCAAAGAAGGTGAATTGGGAATTCTTGGTCGGCATGGCGCCAATCTCGTTGACCATATTCATTAAGACATTGGTACCATAGACTGATAAACCACCCTTGCGTGGCGAGGTAACAACCCGTTCATCCTTTATCTCTGCCAGGCATTTGCTTTGGACCTGTTTCCATAGTTCGTGATTGGCAGCCTTGGGCATTTTCTTCTCAGCTTTGATCACGATGGCTTTTAGCAGCTTGCTGCCGCCGACACATCCGGTACCGCCTCGTCCACTGGCACGATCGTCCTCGTTGATCCAGCAAGCGAATCGTGATAGGTTCTCTCCAGCCTGACCGATGGTGATGACGCTTAAATCTTTCTCCCCATATTTCTCTTGGAAGTATTTCACCGTTTCTTTAACACCCTTACCCCAAACTGGCGAGGCATCGAGAAGTTCTACCTTTTGGTCTGTGATGTAAGCATAGACGGGTTTATCAGCTTTACCGGTGAAGACCAGGCCATCGAATCCAGCCCAACGCAGACGCGCAGCTGACCAGCCACCATGGTGGCTATCGGTGATCGTGTTTGTGAGCGGTGATTTTGTAACCACAGCCATTCGACCACTCATATTCACCTCTGTACCGGTTAATGGCCCATTCATAAAACAAAGCATATTTTCTGGTGAAAGGGGGTCTACATGCGGACCGTTTTCAAACACGTAACGGTCACCAAACCCGCGCCCCCCGATGTATTTTCGAGGCCAATCTTCTGGGATGGGTTGGTATGATAGTTCTCCTTTTGACAAGTCAATATGAGCGATGTTGTTTGCATATCCACCGTATTTCATCTGAGCCTCCCTTGCTAGCTAATGGACCTGTTGATACTCCCCCGTTTGAATTTCTACTGTAAGCCTGTTAAGCTTACTTTCCAGATTATAATTTATCAGATTTTGTTATTCAAATCAAGTGGCAAAAGACTGAATTGTCAAGTCTTTTAGCATACAACAGCAATTATTGTATGGATATCACGACAGAAACCAAGGGGATTGATATAATGTTGAATATCGAGACAAAATATTAATCCTGGTCATGATGGGTGAAGAATCATCTGTGGCGAGAGTGCACAAAAATAGTTAATTTATTCAGTCACCAGATAGAGCAATTCTAACCAAGAGGTCGCCCGATGAAGTTCTTTAGACGACGTAAAAAAGACAACCGCTTCTTAGAGCTGTTAATCCGCCAGGCTGAATTTACTGTGGAGGGTTTGGAAGCGCTCAAGCTCTATATGCAGCAACCAGACAGCACCATCGCTGAGAAGGTATCCAGTATTGAATCGGAAGAGGATGAGGTGCGACGGATATTAATTGATGAACTCAACCGCACATTCGTGACCCCCTTCGACCGGGAAGATATTTTCGCCCTTTCGCTGACGATCGATGATATCCTCGATTACGCAGAAGAGACGATAGACCGCATGGTCACTCTCAATGTAGAACCGAATCAATTCCTTGAACGGATGGTCTCTCTCCTGACGGATGCTGCGGTGGAGATACTGCGCGGGGTTTCGGAGCTGGTTGACCACCCCAATGTGGCCAATGACCATGCTGTCAGAGCAAAAGCACTCGAGAACAGGGTTGAACAGGTCTACCGGGAAGCCCTGGCGGATCTGTTCCGCGATCCAAAGGATTTAGATGGTGTCATGGAGATCCTCAAATTACGCGAGATCTACCGCCATCTTTCGAATGCAGCCGATCGAGGGGACCAGGCTGCCAATGTGATTGGTGATATCGTAGTTAAGTGGCTGTAGACTCCTTCAATCCTCAAATGGAGCAGACAACTTCCTGAGCTTCATGCGAACTTCGCGCCATTGAATCTTAGATATGCCCAGCTTCTGGCGGACCTTGTCCGGTTCCATTCCGGATTGCCAATCGCTGAGGGCGCTTGTCCAGCGGCACATCTCAAATGAGATGTGTTTTTTTAATCCTGCCTGCACGCTGATATCTTCCAGCAGATACTCCAATCTGCGTGGAGACCAGGGGAAGAGCTGATCGGTCAGGTTGTACCGCGATTTATATTCCGGGAAGATCGCAGTCCAACTTTCCGGCAGGGGGATCTTGCGTTCTTTGAAGCGATATTGGGGATTGGCGTAACGGATAAACACGATCGCGCCTCCCGGTGCTTCCAGATCGATATGATTTAATCGCAGGGCAAGGGTTTCACTTTTCTTCAATCCGGTGTTGATCAAAAGATCAAAAAGGGCAAGATAGCGAATATCTTTGGGAGCTTCGCGCCAGAAATCATCGGCAACCTTCAAGGCAGCGTGAACCTCCTCCGGAGTCAGGACGGTTGGCAGGGGGCTGATCACTGATTTTTGAACGACTTGTTCAGCCGGGTCGATCAGGATGACGCCAAATTCATGAAGCCAGCGAAAAAAAGATTTCAGGGAAGTGATCCGCCGGGAGAGCGTCTTCGGACTGCAGGGCACCCCGCGACCTTTCTGCATCCAATTGAGGAAATTATTCAAATCCGTTGTGGAGATACTGCCCAGAGTGCGGTCTGGGGGCAGGTAAGAAGCGAGCAAGTTTAGATCTCCAACAAAGGCTTTGATCGTGTTGGGGGAACTGCCCTGGTCCTCCAGGTAAAACTTCCAGGCATTGATGGCTGGGATCAATGCAGTTTCTGATGAGATATGCGCGCTGGCGATATCGGGGACATCCTGAGGGGACATATCGACCTCCAAGTTAATGCGGATAGGTTATTCGTATAGTCGAGATTGAGGATAGTTTAGCCGATGATCATCAGGCTGTCAATGAATAACGATGTTGTAGATTGGAGGTAAATGAATTCCAATAGATTGGTGCATCGCGGTATGGCAATTTCTAATGGTCTATCTATCCATCTGACAGTTTCGGGAACAAGTAAACGGAAACGCTCTTCGCCCATCACTTTGTTCAGGATGCAACTGCATTTCAAACCGCTCAGAGTGCTTCCGTGAGCTTCCTGAGCGAAGTCGAAGGATACTCACGGAAGCATTGCTAGTAAAACTGTCAGGTAGCTAAATGATCCATTATTTGTATGTATTGGCTAATTGATGCTAAGGATTTAGACGAACAAAACCCAGCTCTGGACCAATACCACGCATAGCCTGAATGACGTTGCCCACATGCTCCCATAATTCCACCCCAAATTCGTCAGCTGCCTGGGCGATCTCTTCCCGGTTTGCACCTGCTGCAAATTTGCGATCCTTCCATTTCTTTTTAACCGATTTAACTTTCAGGTCATCCAGCGAATGGGAGGGCCGCACCAACGCTGCCGCGGTGATTAACCCGGTAACTTCATCACAGGCGAAGAGGGCTTTCTCCATCAACGACTCCCGGGGAATCCCGGTGTGATCTGCGTGGCTGAGAATGGCCTGGATGATTTCTTCCGGGACCTCTTTCTCCCGGAGAATGGGCACGCCTGCCTGGGGATGCTCTTCCAAGGTGGGATGGATCTCCCAATCAAAATCATGCAGCAAGCCAGTGTTGCCCCACAATTCCTGGTCCTGTTCGAATTTAGCTGCATAAAAGCGCATGGCAGCTTCAACAGCTAACATGTGCCGGACTAAGTTCTCATTCGAGATATATTGATTAACAATCGCAAGAGCATCCTGCCGATTCATTGCGCCTCCTGAGGGAAAATTGGTTCTGGATTACCGAGGATGGGCTCTGGTAAAGAGACGTGTACTTCCCAAAGCGCGACCACGGTGGCAATTGTTTCGCGAATATTCCAAAAAGCCAGAGATGATCTCCGATATTGGCGCAGGTCCGCTGGTACTCCAACGGCTTTGACACCGAGCGTGTTGCAGGTATACAAGGCGCGCGGCAGGTGGAAAGCCTGGGTAACCAGGATTGCTGAATCGATATTGAAGATTTCTCGTGCCCGGTAGCAGGTGTCGTACGTTCTCCGCCCGGCATAATCGAGCACGATATCTTCATCTGGGACGCCAAGGCTGAGGGCAAAATCACGCATGGCTCCCGGCTCATCATGATGAACAGAGGTATTGTCTCCGCTCATGAGCAGCTTCTCCACCTTATCTGAAAAATAAAGATCGGCCGCGGTGGCAACCCGATCTCTTAACACCGGGGAAGGGGAGCCATCCCGCCACAGACCAGCACCAAAGACGATCGCCACTTGAACCTGGGGGGCGCTCTGAGGATTATACAACCGCGATCCAGCATACCAGCGCGTCATCAGCCGCGGTCCGATTCCGAGGACCAGGACGAATACCAGCAGGAAGAGAAATAAGCCCAAGATCATCTTAATTGCTCTACTCAACACGGGCGGAATTTTACCACGTAACGAAAAAACAACCCGAAAATCAGCGATGTCGGGTTGTTTTTAGTCTGAAGATTTCTGATGTGATGTTTTAGATATGTATCTCTTAGACAAAACGCTTGCGGATGGCTGAGCTGGTGTAATCCATGGTTGCCACCACGATGGCGATGGCGATCATCTGGGTGCTTGCAGCCCGGTAATCGAGCAGGCGGATATTCTGCTGCAGCAGGAAGCCAATGCCGCCACCACCGGCGAATCCGATGATGGTCGACATGCGCACATTGATATCCCAACGGTACATGGTGAAAGAGATGTATGGCGTAACGATTTGCGGCACGACTGCGTAGACAATCATTTGGATGCGGTTGGCGCCCGTTGCCGTAACAGCTTCCAGGGGTCCAGTTTGGATACTTTCAACTTGTTCTGAGTATAGTTTTGCCAATGCCGCAGTGGTGTGCAATCCTAAGGCCAGGGCACCAGCAAAGGGTCCGATCCCCACCCAGACGACGAAGATGATCACATAAATCAATGGTTCGATTGAACGGGTGGCGTTGAGCAGGGTGCGGGTTATGGTGTAGATCACGGATCCAATCGGCAGCGCTCTCTTGGGAGTCACCCAAAGCGCCAGGCCGATGCCAAGCAAAGCACCCACACCTGCTGGAATGTAAAAGGTCCTGGTCAGGTCGCCGATTTGGTACAACCAATCGATGCCCGCGCCAACCATAGCAAATATCATTGCCCCAGCGATCCCGGAAACGATCACATTGACTAATTTCACCGCCTTTGGGGACCAGCGGTCAGAGACGAATTGACCGATGCGACCGCCAAAGTTGCCCAACACCCCACCGACAGCCAGCGCTGCCAGAGCCGGGGTGATCATGCGCAGGATATCAGCCAATTGGAAGATAAAATTGCCCAGGAATCCGAATGGACCCAGGTTTTCCTCCAGATAATCGCCAACGTAGAAACCCAGGTAGGCGATGAAGTTTAAAGTTAGAAGCACCAATCCTGCAGCGACTGCTAACGCCACCAGGCGCGCGATCCTCAATGGAATCTTGGGCTGCTCAAGTTCCTCCGCGGGGACAGCCCACTTGACGATCAACCAGATCACCAGGGCGCTGATCACAATTCCAACCAGGATCACCAGGATGTTCTCAGATAAACTTTCACTGAATTGGCCGATCCAGCGGGCCACCTGGATTCCCAACCCAATACCTACCGTCCAACCCAATACCAATAGGGCAATACTGGTCAAGGGGCTTTTCACATCCTCCATTAAGTTGCGCGCAGCCAGGAAGCTGATGAAGATGGCCAGTATGGTGCCGAAGGTGGTTGCCAGCAGGGCCAGGAAGACGGTTTCAAGAATTTTATCGATCGTGGACCATGCCAAAGGTGAGAGACGAGGGGAGCCCACATTCATGCGGGAGGTAGCCCGGATAGTTTGAGCTTCCTCGACCGGCTGGCGATTGGGCAGCTCAGTTACAATTTCGAAGCTGCCCTGATCGTCAGTTTCAAGATTACCGATCTGCAGCTTAGCGCCGCTGAGAGGGATGAAGTTCACCGGTCCCCTGGTCTCCGGTGTGAAGTTGAAGCCGCTGATAGTGACGATATCCTTTGGTCCCGCACAGGGTGGGTCTACGACGATGTAAGGGCCTGATTTATCCACCTCAATCTCTGGCTGACCGTCCTCAGGACATGGTAAGTAAAAGGGGACCTCGACATCCACCTCTTGCTGATCGTATTCAATGATGTCCGGGTGAGCCAGGGCTCTTATGATGCGGGTGAGTTGGGTAAGCCGCTCCTCGGAGCGGGTGGCCTCGAAATCTACATCGGTGACGCTGAATGCAAAAGCATATACTACAACAACCACGATGATAGCGACGGCGATGCCTATGGATCGAAGTAAAGATCGCTCTTTTTTCACTGTGTCACACCTCAACCGATTCGTTCGGCTTCTTTGCCGTATATGTCTTTGAATTTCTCGTCATCGATCTCTCCAGGTGGTCCATCAAACATAAGCAAGCCGTCGTTGAGGGCGATCGCCCGGTCGGCATAGCGGTGCACCAGATCCAGGAAGTGCAAACTGCACAAGATCATCACCCCCTCTTCCTGGTTGATCTGTTCCAGGTACTGCATGATCGTATGGGCCAGCACGGGATCGAGACTGGCGACCGGCTCGTCGGCCAGGATCATCTCCGGCTCCTGCACCATGGCACGGGCGATGCCCACCCGCTGCTGCTGCCCGCCGCTCAACTCATCGGCGCGTTTATAAGCCTGGTCGGTGATCCCCACCCGCTCCATCTCATGCATGGCCAGATCGATATCCTTTTGGGGAAATCTGTTGATTACGCTCATGAACGGGTTGACATAGCCCAGGCGACCGGCCAGCACATTGGTGATCACTTTGGAACGGCTGACCAGGTTAAAATGCTGGAAGACCATGCCCATTTTACGGCGGATACGCAGCATTTCATCCTGGCTGGCCTGGGTGATATCCACCCCATTCCATATAATCTCACCCGCGGTCGGTTCGACCAGGCGGTTAATACAGCGCAGCAGGGTTGACTTCCCGGAACCGCTCAGGCCGATCACGGCCAGGAATTCTCCGGCTTCAACTTTAAAGCTGACATTATCGAGGGCCTGGACGTCACCTGGGTAGATTTTGGTCAGATTATTTACTTCTAGCATATGGTTAATTTACTCTACTTATTATGGAAAAACCTATTGTGACCTGATTAGAATTATTGCGAATGATGATTGTTGCGGATTCTTATTTGAGAGGTAAAGTGTCACTCATATTGCTATTAGCGTCTTTGCGAGGAGGGCGAAGCCTGTCCCGTTTTTTTCAGCGGGGCAATCCCCAATGAAATTTGTAAACCTTGCCTCTTTTATTAGTTTGCTCCGGTCGCGAAGTTTATGCTGAGCGCAGTGAATATACTCCTCGCCCCACAAAGGAGTGCGGGGACACGAATGGGTGTCACTGCGAGGAACGAAGCAGTCTCCCGGCAAATGGGCGAGAAAGCTGCGCTGCCTGACAGTCGAGGAGATTGCCCCCTCCCTAAAGGTCGAGGACATGCTTCGCCCCGCAAAGGAGTGTCCCCACAGGAGCCCCGCACGGGAATTCGGGACAGGTGGGGATATGCCCCGCGAAAAACACGGGGCAGGCTAGGGACAGGCAATGACATGTATGGTGTCACTGCGAGGAACGAAGCAGTCTCCCGGCAAATGAGGAGAAAGCTACGCTTCCTGATAGTCTAGGAGATTGTCCCCTCCCTTGAGGTCGAGGACAGGCTTCGTCGCTATGCTCCTCGCAATGACATTATGTTTACTTTAGTCATCTCCTATTTGTAATTAGCCCCGGGTACAGACGACCCGGGGCTAAAAAAAAATGAGCAGATGGATTTACTCGCCGACGTTCTCCAGCGTGATCCCTTGCGCTTCCATCATAATGCGAATGCCGTCGAAGTTTTCATCGAAGATCGGACCTGCTGAAGTCCATCCGTAAAAGTCTTCGGAGCAGATCGTTTCTGCATCTACCTGGCAGGCATCCGACGCAAGGTAGTCAACAATGGCCTTTACGATGACTTCCTTCAGCTCCTCAGGGAAATCAGGCGACCAGGACATGGTGTCGTTGGGAATCTCATTCGTGAGGGCCAGGATGCGCACCTTCTGAATTACGTCTGGTGCTTCCTCGCGGATCAGCTGGCGGGCATCCATAACCCGGTAGGGGCCGCAGTATAATTTGTCTTCATCATTCACGGCACACTCTTCAACCAGCTCATCGGGGATATCGGGGGGATCACCAATCTTCCACTCGCCATCCGTTATTTGTGGAACGCTGTAGAAGTTGGTACCGAAATCAACCTCACCATTGTATACCGCGCGGGCTGTTTCTGGGTGACCGCCGGTCTCAACCTGATCACCAACGGTGATACCCGCGTCAGCCATTTCAGCTGCTGGGTAGAGGTAACCGGAGGTGGAGGTGACTTCGCCAAATCCCCAGGTAGCACCCTCGAGATCCTCTAAGGTCTCGTATTCGCTGTCGCGGGCGACGATATACTGAGTCCAGTAAACGTTCCAGCCATAGCGCTCCGATGCCAGGGCGGGTTCTACGCCACACAGCTCGCTGGCGAGGGCATAGCCCATGGCGGGGATGAAACCGATCGTATCGGTCGGTGAGGCGCACATCTCCTCGATCGTGGCGGCGTAGGAGGTGGGTACGCTGACTTCGTAAACTAGGCCGGTGGCCTCATTGAGGAATTCTTCGATTGCATCACCGTTCTCGATCATGAAGTTGACATTGACCGACGGCACAAACAAGACCTTGATCGGGCTGTCCTCTGTGCCAAGCTCAGTCTCTGGTGCTTCTTCCTCTGCGTATACGCCATCTGTAATTCCACCAGCTGAAGCGATGATCTCCTCTTCGGTTTTGCCGAACCACTTGATGTTGATCAGGTCCAGGGTGCCATCCGCTTTGAACGCGGCGATGACCTGGTTGAAGGGTTCCACCAGGTCGCTGCCCAAGGGGAAGATGAAGCCCAGCGCATCGCTGGAGAGTGAGGGTCCAACAAATTTTAAGTCATCTGGATTGGCACCCAAGTATCCCAGTCCAGCTGTCTCGTCGATCACAGCCCCATCAGAATCGCCTGATATTACTGCCTGAATCGCAAGACCATATTCACCAAAACCAATGATCCGATCTTCTGGGACGTACTTCAAAGCTACAGCTTCATTGGTGGTGCCTATCTGCTGCGCAAGTAAGAGCTCGGGATCGGCAGCCAGTTCTTCAATCGATTCGAAGCGATCCTCGTCTGTTCGCACCAGCAGACGTTGATCGATGTTGGCATAGCCATCGGAGAAGTCAACCTGCTTGGCGCGATCCTCAGTGATGGTGATGCCATCGGTGGCCATGTCGAATTGGCCATCTCCCACGGCGGCGATCATCGTGTCCCAGCCGAACTCAACCCACACGGGGACGCAGTTCAAACGGGCGCAAGCCTCGTCGATGAAATCGTAATCCCATCCGCCTGGCTCTCCGGTCTCCAGACTTACGAAGTTATACGGCAGGTAGGCGTTTTCTACGGCAATGGTGATCTCCCGTCCACCCAGGTCGGGCAGCATCATCTCTTCTTCTGTTTCCACCGGTTCGGGTTCTGGTGGCTCGGTTTCCTCCACCTCTGGGGGTGGAGCTTCCGTGGGGGTGGCTGCCGGTGCACAGGCCG
>JBEQLH010000030.1:4412-6470 GCA_040326075.1 Anaerolineales bacterium | reverse complement strand
TCCTCCACCTCTGGGGGTGGAGCTTCCGTGGGGGTGGCTGCCGGTGCACAGGCCGCCAGGACCATGCTGGCCATGATAAGAATACTAATCAATAGAAATAGTTTTTTCATTTTCGTTTTCTCCTCCAGAGAAATAGATTTGTTTTAGCTGAGTTTGTTTCATTCTAGGTTCCTTTCCAAACCACCTCCTTTCAAGAATTTTAGGAACAAATAGGATTTAATCTCATTCTTGTTCACTAGAACTCATGCGCTGTTCCATAAATTTTACCCCAATAGACAGAATTAAGGTCATGCTCAGATAAAGAAAAGCGACCACGCTATAGGTCTCCGGGTAGATGAATGAGGAGGCGGAGTATTTCTTGCCTAATTGAGTGATCTCTTGCACCCCCAAGACCGAAACCAGGGAAGATTCCTTCAGCATGGAGATGAAGTCGTTCCCCAGGGGCGGCAGGATACGGCGGATGGCCTGGGGCAGGACCACATAGCGCATCATCTTAAACCAGCTCAAGCCCAGCGCTTTGGAGGCATCCAGCTGGCCTTTCTCGATCGATTGGATGCCGGCGCGGAAGACCTCCGCCGAGAAGGCGCCGTAGTTGATCGCCAGGGCGATGATGCCGCGCCAGAGAAAATCAATATCGCGGGAAACAAGACCGCTCAATGGGTTATCCACCGCTAACCACCCCATGCTGACCATCCAGTTACCTAAGGAATTGAGCAAGGTGACTCCTGCCGGGATGATCACCAGGGCAGTATAGAAAATCAGGACTAATACAGGGATGCCGCGAATGACCTGCACATACAGGGCCGCCAGGTTCCTGGCGATCACATTATTTGACATCTGGGCGAAAGCGGTGATCAAACCGATGATAACCGATAATGCAAAGGACACCAGCGTAACGGTAATTGTTAACCGGATACCGACAACCAGGTAGAGAATGATTTCCTGGTAGGTGGCGTCGGTGAGGAAGCTGTAAATCAAGAAGACCGCCATCAAGGCGATGATCAATGCCCACCAGGGGAAATCTGCGAGGCGATTGGTGATCCGTTCCTGGACCAATTGGGTCGATTCGCTTGTTTTTGCGGGAGCAGAGGGTGGGGTGCTCATGATATTTTACCTGGCACTATGGTGATTGCGCGTGCGAAGATATTATCAAAATTGATGAAGACGTCAATCCACAGAAGAGATGATGGCAGCGCTTGATTGCATGGGAGTAAATTCATAGTTTGCCAAGTTTGCATGTGCAGTGATAAAGCGCCGTTCAAGGATCACTAAATAATAACGCGATTTGTCCTCAAAGGCAAGTGACATTACTCACTTGAAGTGAAATTGATCAGATTTTATACCTCTTGCGCCTGGACTTGGGCGCGGTTACAATGCCTTTCAGATGGACATTGATAAGGCCTACCAGGGTACCCTGGACTACCTGTATAGTTTTATCGATTACAGCTTGCAGAAGACCTTTCGCTACTCCCCGGAAAAGTTCGATCTGGGTCGCATGCGGGCTTTTATGGCTGCGCTTGGTGATCCACAATTTGAATACCCAGTCATCCATGTGGCCGGGACAAAGGGTAAAGGTTCTGTCTCAGCGCTGTGTGCCAGCGCCCTGCAGGCGAGCGGATACCGGGTAGGGTTATACAGCTCCCCCCATTTACAGGATTTTGTGGAGCGCATCCAGGTTGATGGGCAGCCAATGCCGCACACAGATCTGGTATCGCTGGTTGAGGAGATCAAGCCGTACGTGGCTGCCAGCCCCGAGATCACCACTTTCGAGATCACGACCGCCCTGGCATTCCTTCATTTTGCCCGCCAGGAGGTGGGCGCAGCGGTGGTGGAGGTCGGTCTTGGTGGGCGGCTGGATGCGACCAATGTTTGTGATCCCCTGCTGACCGTGATCACCTCGATCTCCTATGACCATACTTCTCTGCTCGGCGAGACGCTGGCTGAAATTGCGGGTGAAAAGGCTGGGATCATCAAACCAGGGATTCCGGTCGTGGTCTCACCCCAACTGGCTGAAGCAGGGAAAGTCCTTGAGCAGATCGCCGCTGAACGCGCAGCGCC
>JBEQLH010000030.1:0-4312 GCA_040326075.1 Anaerolineales bacterium | reverse complement strand
CATGATCCACCAGTGATCATTGATTCTGCTCACAATCGTGATTCGGCACAAAAATTGCGACTGACATTAGAGGATTACTACCCCGCTTCTGCGGTGGTGTTGGTCTTCGGCGCTTCGGAAGACAAGGACATACCAGGTATGTTTGCGGAGCTGCTGCCGGTTGTGCGCCAGGTTGTGGCCACGAAATCCACGCATCCCAGGGCAATCGACCCGGAAAAATTGGTTGAGATGGCAGAAAATTTCGATCGCCCGGTAGTCGCCACCGCTTCTGTCGAAGAAGCCATAGTTGAGGCTGAAAAAATGGCTGCTGGGGGTGCGATCATCCTGGTGACTGGAAGCATCTTTGTGGCTGCAGCCGCCCGCGCCGTCTGGCAGGAACATTCGAATGAGAGTGATTTATCCTATACTGGGAATTAGATATGAGAAACAGTGATTGGTTCTTAAGGGACGAAGAAGACGAATTTGGTGAGACCTTACATCGTCGAACTGAAGAGTTATACAGTGTTCAAGACACTCTGGCTGATGAGGGTGGATTTATCGAGTGTCCGGCCATCGCTTTGCGGGATGTGGTTATCTTTCCCAGGATGGTTTCCCCCATATTTGTGGGTCGTGAAGGGTCGCTCCTGGCGATCGAAGAGACTCAACTGGAAGACCAGACCATGATCGCCCTATTACAGAATGATCCTGATCAGGATAATCCCGGTCCCGAAGATTTCTATCCAATAGGGGTCGAGATCGCCGTCGGGCGATTGCTGAGCATGCCAGACGGTTCCAGCTCCGCCCTTGTTCAGGGTCGCCGCAGGCTGGAGATAGTCGAGATCACCCAGGTCGAACCGTACCTGGTTGTTCGAGCCAAACGAATCATTGAACCAACCAACGTAAACCGGCAGATCGATGCAACGATGCGAACTACGCTGGAATTGTTCCAGCGTTGTGTGCAGTTAGATCGCAGTTTGCCAGAGGAAGCTTACCTGTACGCATTAAATATTGAAGAGCCGGGCTGGTTGGCGGACATGATCGCGACCACCATCGCGCCACCGATCCTAGAGCGGCAGGATTTGTTGATGCTCACCAAGCCTTTGGACCGTCTCCGGCGGGTTGTCAAGCTGCTCGCTCAAGAGGCAGATGTCCTGGAATTGGAAGATGAAATTCATACCCGTGCTCAGGGAGAAGTGGATCGAAGCCAACGTGAGTTTTATCTGCGCGAGCAGATGAAGGTCATCCAATCAGAGTTGGGTGACGGAGACCCCTGGACCAGGGAGCTTGACGAGCTGCGCGGTCGCATTGAGGGTGTCGGTCTACCGGAAGAGGTCCTGCTCCGGGCGCTCAAAGAGGTGGACCGGTTGAATCAGATGCCTCCATTATCCCCGGAGGTCGGCATCATCCGCACCTACCTGGAGTGGATCCTGGAATTACCCTGGACAGAAGCGACGGATGATAACCTGGATGTACGCCATGCAGGTAAAACCCTGGAGCAGTACCATTATGGTCTGCCTCGGATCAAGGATCGCATCCTGGAATATATCGCCGTGCGCAGTCTGAGCCCAAAACGCGCTCGCCAGCCAATTCTGTGCTTCGTTGGTTCCCCAGGTACAGGCAAGACCTCGTTGGGGAAATCGATCAGCGAGGCTTTAGGGCGTAAGTTCGTGCGTCTTTCCCTCGGCGGGGTTCGAGATGAAGCCGAGATCCGTGGACATCGTCGGACGTATATCGGCGCGCTGCCTGGTCGAATATTGCAGACCATGCGCCGGGCGGGTACGGTAAACCCGCTCTTTATGCTGGATGAGGTGGATAAGCTTGGGCAAGATTTCCGGGGCGACCCGGCCGCTGCCCTGCTGGAGGTGCTCGACCCGGAGCAGAATTACACCTACTCGGACCATTACCTTGAATTACCATATGATTTATCGAAGGTCATGTTTATCACAACCGCCAATACAACCGCGACCATACCATTTGCGCTGCTTGACCGCATGGAGCTGATTGAATTTCCCGGATATATCGAAGAAGAGAAGATCGAAATTGCCCGTCGCTTCCTGATCACCCGCCAGATGGAGGAAAATGGACTGCAGGGGAGTGAGTTCCAATTCACAGACCTCGCCTTACAGCGAATGATCCGTGAATATACCTACGAAGCGGGGGTGCGCAATTTGGAGCGAGAGATTGGGCGAATTTGCCGGAAAGTTGCTCGTCTGAAGGCAGAAAAGAAGCGCTATCCACACCGCATAGGGTCGGCTTCTGTGGAACGATTTCTCGGTCCACCGGTAATTTTCAACCTGGAAGTCGAACGAAGGAATGAAGTCGGTGTAGCTACAGCCATTGCATGGACGTTAAACGGCGGCGAAATCATGCCGGTCGAGGTGCTGTTGGTAGAAGGCAAAGGTAATCTCCTGATTACAGGCCAGATTGGTAATGTGATGCAGGAATCAGCACAAGCCGCGCTTTCATATTTAAAATCACGTCGTAAACAGCTGGCCGTCGAAGCGGATGTATTTGATAATTTAGACATCCATATTCATATCCCAGAAGGGGCGATTCCAAAAGATGGACCCAGTGCGGGAATCACGATCGCAACCGCGTTAATCTCTGCCTTCACCGGTAGAAAAGTACACAAAGAGGTCGGCATGACCGGGGAGATTACCCTACGCGGGCGCATCCTACCAGTGGGCGGTGTGCGTGAGAAGGTGCTCGCCGCGCACCGGGTTGGTCTTAAATCCGTGATCCTGCCCAAACGCAATAAGAATGATTTGGTCGAAGTCCCTGAACAGGTTCGATCTGAGATGGACATCATCCCCGTCGATCATATGGACCAGGTGCTGGATATTGCTTTGCTGCCCACCAAGACCAGCCGCCAGAGTCGATCAACGAAAACTGAAAAAACCTCAGCAGAGACTCCTGCTAAAAGTGGCGGAGATCAACCTCCTCACCAACCAAGGGCCTGACCGAATTGCGCATGACCACCCTCGAGATTCTCGGGACTGAAGTCCACAGTGGACTCGCCTGAATTTGATATCTACCCACTGATAGCCCAAGGAATGGGACCAGACCTGCATTGGTTCCCAGAGGATGTGCCATTGCCGGAATTGGCTGCCACTATGGTGGCCATGGCCAACACCACAGGCGGCACACTATTCTTAGGGATTCAGCCACGCTCTGGACAAATTCAAGGAGTAAAGGATTTACCGCCCGCGCTTGATCGGGTTTTCCAGGCCTGTTTAATGGCTGAGCCTACCCTGGTTTTACCAGTCCCTAAAGTCCTCATTGCTGCTGAAACCGAGGTAATACAAATCATGGTTCCGCAGGGATTACCCCGTGTATACAGCCTGGAGGGACGCTATTATTATCGCCAGGGCAAGCAGACAAGCCCCATCCCAGCCCGCAAATTACGTCAATTATTGGTTGAAAGAGGGATGGTGCAGTTCGAATCTCGCCTCCTACCTGGGGTCAGTTTCGAGGATTTAGACCTTGGGCAAATTGAGACCTATGCCCAGGCCTATTTTTCAGCTGCGAAACTCAACCATGGGGAAACTGATCTGGGGATCGAAGAGCTCCTGCTGCAGCGTGGATGCTTGATACAGGATAGTGGTGAATTAAAACCAACCTACGCGGCCCTCTTACTGTTTGGTCGCACTCCCCAACGCTGGCTGCCCGCGGCTCACATCCTGGCAGCCCGTTTCACTGACGTTTCTTTTGGAGACCGTTTTATCAAGCAAGAGCTGACTGGGTCATTAATCCAGCAGCTGCAGCAAGCTGAACAATTCCTGCGTGCAAACCTGCAAAGTGTGGTTCGCATGATCGGGTTTACCCACCAGGATACGCTCGAATATCCATTTGAAGCGGTCCGTGAATTGATTGTGAACGCAATTGCCCACCGGGATTACAACGTTCAGGGGGACAGCATTCACCTGAATATCTTCAGCGATCGATTGGAAGTAACTTCACCAGGTGGTTTGCCAGGACCGATAACTTTGACCAATATCTACCAGGCGCGTTTCTCCCGAAATCCGGTCATCGCCCAGGTGCTATCCGACCTAGGTTATGTGGAGCGATTGGGATACGGATTAGACCGGGTGGTATCCTTGATGCGGGAGAATTCACTGCCCGCGCCCAGGTTAGAGGAAGTTGCCAGGACATTCCGGGTGACCCTCTTTAACACATCCACCCGGGATGCCTCGTCAAGGGATATTTCCCAGTACCAGCTCTTGGATATCAATCCTCGCCAGTCATCGGCACTGAATTTTCTAGGGACACACCGCCGGATCACGAATCGTGAATATCAGGAGCTGTGCCCCGAGGTGCATCCAGAAACTTTACG
>JBEQLH010000354.1:0-2191 GCA_040326075.1 Anaerolineales bacterium | reverse complement strand
GAGATCGGCTATCCAATCATATATTCATCAGTGCCTGCTAAACTGGGTCTGGATCTACTTGAAGATCATTTATCTGGCAAGATATCCGCCCTGGCAGGACCATCCGGAGCAGGAAAGTCAAGCCTGCTGAACGCGATCCAACCTGGATTAGGATTGACCATCCGTAAGATCAGCCAGGCTTCTGGAAAAGGAAAGCACACAACAGTAGCCTCCGAATTGTACCCATTGGATGGGGGAGGATATGTTGCCGATACCCCTGGATTGAAAGCATTAGGACTCTGGGACATCGAGCCTGAAGAATTGGATGGCTACTTCCCTGAGATCAGCCAATTAGTTGCACATTGCCAGTTCAACGATTGTACCCACCTGCATGAACCCGGCTGTGCGGTGATAGAAGCTGTCGAGAATCATCAAATTTATCCCCAGAGGTATGATTCATACCTGCGATTGCGATTTGAAGAAGAATAATTGGGGGCAGAGTCAGGTTACTTCGAAGACGAACTTGCCCGATTCACTATCTAACATATTATCAAGGTGAACTTTTCTTACCTGTTGATAGTAATAAGATTAGAAATCGGCCATGACTAATACAACGACAAATCCCAGCGACCACGACTTAATCCTTAAGATTCAGGATGGCAATCTCGATGCACTTGGCGAAATCTATGATCGTCATCGTCACCTTGTTTTTCGCACTGCCCTGGCGATCTGCAATGACCCGGAAGCCGCCGCCGACCTGCTGCAGGATGTTTTTCTGCGCCTCCACCGGTTTGCAGCTCGCGTCGACCCTGACCGGCCATTAGAACCCTGGTTGTATCGCGTCACCGCTAACCAGACTTACACCTGGGTGAAGCGTCACCAGCGTTGGTCTCACCCCCTCGAGGAGATCGCTGAGTGGTTATCTTCAGGAGTAAAACACTCACCACAGTACATTACTGAACAGGGTGATGAATCCAAGCGGATACAAGCTGCGATTGCCAAGCTGTCCCTTCCCCATAGGGTTGTTGTAGTTATGTACTACATCAACGACCTTTCTTTACATGAGATCGCCGAGATCTTGGAAATCCCGGAAGGAACAGTTAAATCCAGGCTGCACTATGGCCGTCGCGCATTGAGAAATCAGCTCGGATTGGATAGTCTATCAGTTCGGGAAACAGGTTATGAATTTACATAAATGGTGATATGGACTACACAGATACAGAAATAAGGCAGTATTTTCAGAATTGGGCTGTGAAGCAACCCTTACCCAAGATGGGACGCAGGGACCTCATTCGAGCCGCCATGGGTCTCAACACGCAGTGCGAGGATTCTCCACCAGTGCACAGCGCTGAACTTCCGGATAATCCGCACACCTGGGCAGCGGTTAACTGCATAGACCACCGGATCGTGAATTTACGCCCGTTCTATTAATCATCATAACCTTTGAGGCTGTGATGGATGAGATGGGTTGCAGGAATTGCCTTGAAAGATTGTCGTAGGGTAAACGTATAGTTTCCGTAGGATAAAAGTAGGTTTCTTGATGAACAATCACTCAAATACGATATTATGGCATTCCAAGATAGCACCCAGCAAGATTGAAATGTCCTTAACCCTATCCTGCAACACATTTAGCGTATAGTGGCAAGTGATATTATCCCCACACCATGAAAGGAGGTGAGGCCTGTAAACAGAGAGTCAACGGTTTTGCGCGTTTGCGCCAATTTGCCAATTTAAATACCCCCAATCCAAATCTCTTAATCTCTAGGAGGAGAACATGTTTAGCAGCAAAAAACTAATGGCTGCCTTCGGCGTCCTGATCATCGCCAGTATGGTTCTGGCGGCCTGCGGAGGCCAAGCGGTGGTCGAAACGATCATCGTAACCGAGGTGGTCGAGATAGAGGGTACACCACAGGTGATAGAGAAAGTGATCACCGCCACCCCGCCACCAGCCACTGAAGAACCCCCTTCCACGGAGGGACCTCTCCTGGCCGATGGAATGATTCCCTGCGAACCCATTCCGGAATTAGCCTTCAATAGTGGCAGCACACAAATGGTTTCTTTGAGCTCCCCAATTCCGGAAGCTAAGGTAGCCCAATCACAACCTGCAAAGCTGACTTTCGCCCCAGCTCAGCAGACTGACGAAGTCTACAAGGTGGGCGTCTTCTCGGATGTCACCACGATGAACTTCTGGGCTGGCAATGGACCGGACAAC
>JBEQLH010000185.1:0-6345 GCA_040326075.1 Anaerolineales bacterium | reverse complement strand
TTTACAAAGGCTCAAGTAATATTTCCGATCTCTGTGAGCACATGATGGTGTCAGCCGCTGCGGCAAGCCAGATGGTGGATCGACTGGAAAAGCAGAACCTAGTGCAAAGAACGGCTCAACCTGGAGATCGACGCGTACGAAATGTGGTGCTATCCGATCAAGGGAAAAGTTTTGTCAAACAAAGCATTGAAGCCCGACAGAGCTGGGTAAAAGAAATACCAGCAAAGGTAAGTGAAGAGCAGTTAGACCAAATCTCATCCGCGCTGCAGCTGCTAACATCAATCTACCAGGAATAAAATAATAGCAACGCAGAAACCTGCATGGTTAATTTTTTGCTGTATCCCAATGTCTCTAACCTGCTCTCTGAAATTGATATTTTGAACGCATTGAAAAAGTGAAAACTATCAATATAAGGATCACTCCGATGGAAAAATATGATGTTGTTTCGGTAGGTGGCGGGGTCGCTGGATCGATCGCCGCTCGATTGGCAGCTGAAAATGGACTGAAAAGCTTACTGATCGAACGCGCCCAAACACCGCGCGATAAACCCTGTTCAGGGATTCAATTTGGATATTTCGAAAAATTGGTTGGCAGGCCAATCCCGAAAGATAAGTTGTGCGCGAATGAGATCGTAAATATGAATATCATCACCCCTGATGACAAGACCTACCAGGGCAAGATGAAAGTCTTGAATTTCTGGCGCTCGACTTTTGATCGTTGGCTGAACGATTTGGCAGTCGAAGAGGGGGCGATTTTCCAAGATAAGACCCGCCTGGTTGATTTTGAACAGGTAGATGATGAATTCCAGCTTCAATTACAAACGGGATCTGAAACTCGGCATGTATTTACTCGTTATCTTATTGCCGCGGACGGGATGTCATCAAAGGTCCGGAAAAAACTACAACCAGATGATTTTTTACAAAAAGCGCCAGGTGGGGCCATGAATTACTACTGCACTGGAGAAGGCGACCTGGATCCAAATGCGCTCTATATGGTCAATATCAAAGCCTATGCCCCCATTATGTTTGCCTGGATCTATAAGAAGGATGATTTGTGGGTGATCGGCACCGGGGCGGAGCACGATCTCAAGGATTATGCCGACCGCTTCTATGACTATGTCTGCCAAAAATATAATTTCAACGGCGAGATTGTCCGTAAAGAAGGTTTTGCATCGCCCTTAAAATGGGGCATTTACCTGGGAGAAGGCAACATCCTGCTTTGCGGGGATGCTGCCGGTTTGCTGGACGCTTACCGCGGCGTTGCAATGGATAACGCCGCTCTGAGCGCTCGTTTTGCCGTTCAAGCTATTTTGGACGCTGAGAGGACAGGCACAAGCGCCATCTCTCATTACACACGAAAAATGCAGCCGATGAAGCGCCAAATGGAAGCTAACGAGAAGAAACGCCAGACCAAATTTGCATCCGACGAATCCCTGGCTGCCAGTTTTGCTCCCCAACAGGTGCTCATCGATGGGGTCAAGATGTTGGCGGCAAATACTGCCAACAAATTCTTGCCCCCAGAAAAAGTAATCACATTACCATTTTGAAACGCAGTGATACTTATAATGCAGAGAACCATCTAAAAGAATGAATTTACTCCAACAAAGTTTAGGTGAAAACCTGATTTCCATTTCCCAATCTAAATCTGGTCTTCACCATCAAAATATCTCAATACGGTCAGGAGTGTAATATGGATCCATCCGCTAGCATCATCATGGCAGCCGCCTTAATATTTTATTCCATCGGGGTCTGGGGAGAACGTATATCCGGTCGACTTAAATGGTGGCATTTTGTTTTCTTTGTCCTGGGGTTGATCTGTGATACCTGGGGGACGAGTATGATGTTTGAAATGGTCGGCGGGATGAGCTTTGACATTCATGGGATCACAGGTCTGATAGCCATCATTCTCATGCTCATCCATGCAGTTTGGGCATTTGTAGTGCTTATTCGGAAAGATGAAAAAGCCATCATGAACTTCCACAAATTCAGTGTTGGTGTATGGGTGATCTGGTTGATCCCATATTTCAGCCCGATGTTTTTTAGCATGGCAATGTAATTCAAAGGTTGCGATATATGAATTTGATAACGATTGTAATAATTGCCTTCCTGATCTTAGAAGCCACCAATGTGCTTACGCTCTACTTCTTTCCTGGTTCAAAATATGCAAACGGCGTTGGTGTTTTCAAGGCCTGGGAAAAATCGAAGGGTGACCCTGAGATACATAATTTTGTCAAATACCTGGTCAACTGGGTTGCCGGAACGAAACTGATCTTTATTTTATTGTTGATCGTTATCATTTACACAGCTGATGAACAATCCCTGGTCTTGACCAGTGTTGCTTTGATCATCTCGATAGCCTCGTTCTTTTGGCGACTTTTTCCGTTGATTCGCAGGATGGATCGAGATGACCAAATTGATCCCAAGAATTATTCGGTTGTTATAGGTTGGATGATCTTAGCTTTTATCCTGGCGTTCTTAACGGCTTCAATAATCTATGTAATTCGATAAATACCTGAGCGATCAAGGAATTCCTCATGCAGAACGAAAGCCATATCCCAAAATTTGTGTCTATCGCTGCCATCGCACTTGGCTGTCTTGATATTATGCGCGGTTTTATGCACACGGTTCTGCTCGATTTCGCAGCAACTAATATCGCCGGGTTTGATCTCACCACCTCATTGGCTGGCGATTTACTGCAGCAAATGGGTGCGTTTGGTATCTCAAATTACCTGACAGGCACCATGCTGATCTTGATCGGCTGGAAAGCTCGCCCATTGGCGCTGATTATGTTAGGATTCATTCCAATTGCCTACGCCATTGGTATTGCAGGAATCAAGTTTAATTCAGCACCTTATGCCCCATCACAAGCTGCCTGGGGTGGGACAACGTTTATGCTGGTGTACCTGGCAATATGTGTTATCACGTTTATCGCAGGGGTCTGGATAACCCTGTATCGCAAGGTAAAGGAAGACGTAATTGTTCAAGCGTAAAGCTGATGAGAAGGAATACCGATCAAAAGGAATATTGTTATGAGCGTAATTGAAGTTAATAACCTGACAAAGTATTACGGAAAAGCACTGGGGATCGAGGATGTGTCTTTTCAGGTGGATGAGGGAGAAATATTTGGTTTCATTGGACCAAATGGGGCTGGTAAATCAACCACGATCCGGTTGTTATTATCCCTGATCTATCCAAGCTCAGGCAGCGCCACAATCTTCGGTAAGGATTGCATCCAGTACGGGCCTGAGCTCAGACAGGATATTGGGTATTTGCCCTCCGAAGTTTTTTACTACGAGCGGATGAAGGTTATTGACCTGCTCAAATATTCGGCCAGCTTTTACCAAAAAGACTGCACGCAGCGGTTGTATGAGTTAGCCGAAATCATGGAACTCGATTTAAAGCGTCGAATAGACGATCTCTCTTATGGCAACAAAAAGAAAGTAGGAATTGTGCAAGGGCTTTTACACCAGCCCAAGCTACTTTTCCTGGATGAACCCACCAGCGGACTCGACCCGTTGATGCAGCGAAAATTCTTCAAGCTCATCCGGGAGGAGAATCAACGCGGCGTGACGGTTTTCTTCTCGTCGCATATCTTGGGTGAAGTGCAAAGAATGTGCAACAGAGTTGCCATTATTAAAGAAGGCAGCATCATTAATATTCAAGACATAAAAACGCTGCAGCACGATAATTATAAAAAGATAAGAGTGGCAGCACCTGCCCTCGATGAAAAACAATTTGAATTTGAAGGCGTGAGCAATCTTGAGAAGAATAATGGCACAATCCGTTTCTTCTACAAAGGCGATATTAATCAGATCACGCGAAAGATCAGTGAAATCGAGGTCTCTGATGTGACGATTGAGGAGCCGACTCTAGAAGAGATTTTCATGCATTATTACGAGTAGGTGATGACAATGAGAATGAACATATACAAGCATGAGTTCAAAATGAACTTGAATTCAGTAATCATCTGGTCGGTAGCGATAGCGGCATTGATATTTATCTTTGTCTCGCTGTTCTCCTCTTTTGCGAAAGATGCTGAACTTTTGAATGAAATGCTGGTAAATTTCCCTGAAGAGCTGCTTTTGGCCTTTGGCATGACCGGTATAGACCTCTCAACTGTTCTGGGTTTTTTTAGTTTTGCCTTCCTTTTTGCCCAGATCTGTCTGGCGATCCAGGCCGCAAATTACGGGTTTTCGCTAGTCTCTATCGAGGAAAGAGAACTGACGGCAGATTTTCTGCTGGCCAAACCGGTTGGACGCACACAGATATTGACCAGCAAATTGCTCGCGGCGTTGAGCGGTTTGACCATCACCAATATCGTTGTCTGGATCAGCAGTTTTGCCTTCATCCATTTATTCAAGGGGGATAGAACGTATGAACCCCGGAATTTGATTCTTTTGCTGCTCAGCATTTTAGTTTTCCAATTGTTTTTCCTCACTGTAGGTCTGGTGATTTCCCTGTTGGTAAAAAGGGTCAGGAGCGTAACACCTTATGCGATGGCGCTGGCATTTGGGATGTATGTGTTGAGCGCTTTTGGCAGTATGCTTGGCGAAAGCAAATTGGAGAATATAACACCGTTCAAGCACTTCGAGCCGAACTACATCGTCCAACATGCAGCATATAATTTACCCCTGGTTTTGATCAGTGTTACGGTGATCGTGATTTCTCTGGTGGGCAGTTATGTGTTGTATTCCAAAAGAAACATCCCTTCCGCAGTGTGAGGAGGCCAAGAGATGAATATATTCTTTAGAGAATTGAAGGCAAACCTGAAATCGCTACTCATCTGGGGCGGCATCGTAATCCTGTTCGTGGTTGTAGGATTTTCGAAGTTTTCAGCATACGAGGGCAATCCGGAGATGTTAGCCATATTGGACAATCTGCCTCCTGCGATGTTATCTGCTTTTAATTTCCAGGCATTTAACCTGACCACGATTACCGGCTTTTTAGGCGTGATGTTCACCTACTTTGCGCTGCTCCTATCTATTGCCGCAGCCATGTGGGGAAGTGATATCATTTCGAAGGAAGAGGCTGATAAAACCGTTGAGTTTTCTCTGACCCTACCGGTTACCCGCAGCAGGCTGGTCACCGCGAAAACAGGTGCGGCGCTTGTAAATTGCATTGCCTTGCTCCTGATCACCTGGGGCGCTGCTCTCGCTGGCTCGGCACAATATCAACCCGATAGCGAATTTTATAACTTTTTAGGCTTGAGCATGCTGGCTTTGTTCATCATGCAGTTGATATTCCTGTCGGTCGGAATTTTCTTGGGCTGCGCTATGAAACAGTACAAACGGGCCAGTTCTGTAGCGGTATCTCTATTGTTGGGTACCTATTTCATTTCCATCATTTCTGGCTTGAATGAAAACCTGGAGTTTCTCAAATACTTTTCCCCATTCAAGTATTTCAATCCTGCTACCCTGCTGCACGAGTCAAAATTTGACGTTGCTTTTATATGGTTGTCTGCAGGTATAGTCGCAGTTTTGTTAGTTGGTGCGTATGTATCGTATTCAAGGAGAGATCTCTACATATAAAACTCACCCGAGAAATCTGGTGGCTTTAAAAAACAGTTGCCCAACATTGGGCGACTGTTTTTTCAGATTGGGATGAGGTGAAAATTAAAGGATTTCTCTCAATTTTTAATAATGTCGATCGGGTGTAAACCATATTACATAGACTCCGGTTAGATGGGAGACGGTCACGCTTCGCATACACAATTGCGCCCCTGTCGCCATTACTGCCATCCTGGCCGCGGCACGACGCGGATGCCCGGTAGACGATGCAAATTGATCTTGAGTGTCCGGTGGAGTCCAAGCCGGACATTGAGGTGCGAGAGCTCTATTGTCTATCTGATTATTTGTGCAATCACCTAAATACCGAGGGTTGGAGAAGAAAGACATGACCATCTGCTTTGAAACCCTTTCAACGAATGGCATTCGCCCTGGCAGATAACCTTGGATATGACCAATTTAATCTTACTGGGCACAACTTCGGCGCCATAGTCAGTTGGAATCTGGCGGTTCAGCACCCTGAGCGACTCAACACCCCCATTGATTGGATTTCATCCCAAAACCATGGAGAACACGGTTTGGAACAGGTCCGCTACGGGTCTTCCCATCTTATTAGAACGGCCGCATCGCTTCCAGATTCAGTTCAAGAGGCTAATGTTTGCACCCCTTTTTTCATGCATAAAGAAAACCCCTCCTGCTCTTATATTCTCACTGGAGGGATTTTCTTTCTCGCGTCTTGTTTTTGGAGTCAGTTCAATGTGTTGGCGGTTTCTTCAATTCCTAATGCGAGAACTTAACTCCAAAATATTGACAGATCATCAAGGTAGCAATCTGGGTGAAAC
>JBEQLH010000184.1:0-6353 GCA_040326075.1 Anaerolineales bacterium | reverse complement strand
AGTTCGGCGGTGAACATGCCGGCTGAAAGATTACCTTCATTGTAGAAGTCGATGTCCTTAAAGAAGCCAAAAGGCGCTGCACCAAGGGAGCACTGCATATCCTCTTTGCCCATCGCGATCGCCCAGCCATATTTGCGGGCCATACCGATGCCCTGGCAGATGGCGACTTTCTTGCCCATGTGTTCGAGCGGTCGGCGAGTCCTCTCCGGGATCTCTTCTTCTGATTGAAGCATTTTTATAGCCAGAGGAAAGGTGAGTGGGCGAAAAAATTTGTTCAATCCCTGATCTAGTTCTTGCACTGTTGCCATGACTACCTCCTGAGATAGAATTTGAGCTGCTGATAACCGGTTGAACTGGTTTCGATATCACTCAAAATTTGTGAATTCCAATTATCGAAAGGTCTAATTAATTTAACCTTGGTTCTATACTCTGTCCTCCTCTCCTGATTGGGTATTACCAGAATAGTGCTAGATTCACCTGATAACCTTATAATGATTCTTTGTAATCGCCATTTCAATAAAGAAATAATGAAGCAATATTGAAATTAAGTTGAATTACTGTGCAGAACATTGTCTGGCATTTGTTTACTACTGAGGAAAAAAACATATTCGATTAATGAGTCAATTGAATGATCGAGGGTAGAACTATCTTTATCTACACCGTACAAGACCGAAGCTCCTAACATGCCAGCGAACAAGGTTTCGGCGACTGCATCTGAGTTTAATCCTTGGGTTAATTCGCCCTGCGCAATTCCATCATCTATAAATCTGGTGAGCAAACCTTTAAATCCTTCGAATCCCTTGTTAACCTCCTTCATCAAATGCGGCCGAGTGTCATCTAATTCGGTAGAGAAAGTGATGAATATACAACCACCGGGAAAATTATCTGAATCTTTGAGATATCTACCCCTGTAGTTATTCAAAATCTGGATTATTTTTTCTGTCGGACTATCGATCTCATCGATCGAATTCAGGATCCTGTTCCGCCAAAGCGATTGCGATTCGGTCAGGACTGCGTAAAAAAGGTCTTCTTTACTGGCAAAATGATTATAGAATCCTCCCTTAGATGTCCCGGAAGCAGCAATGATATCGTTGATTCCTGTTCCCAGGAATCCATTGAGGGAGAATAACTTCTGGGCTTCGTGTACGATGTTATCTTTTAGTTCCATAATAAGATTATTTAGGTAGGTAAAGGACAGACCGGTCTGTCTCTTTCCTGATTTTAATAATATAGTAATTCATAAGCGATGTCAATCGAAATTTGTCATGTCCTTCGAGTGATATATTTCTCTAAATTAAAGTTTATCAATTTCTTTGCTGATCTCTTGCTATTCATCCAAATAGCAAATTTCCTCAAATCTGAATTTAATATCGAACCTAGCGATATGCAATTGACTTGCGTAGATCATAAATTTTATAGAATCCGATAAATTATGTATGCTCAGACCTTGATGATACTCAAATGTCATGTCCGAGATGTGATATTTGTCACATGAATTACGCCTAAAAACCATGCTATTATTTAGAGACCGACCCGTCGGTCTCTAGTTTCAAGGTTTTCCCAAATGACATTAAAAGACAGAATTAATCATGAGTCATTAAAGCTGTTTTCAACAAAGGGGTACCTCAACACGTCAATCTCAGATATTATGCAGGCGGCTGATACTTCGAAGGGCGGTTTTTACAACCACTTCGACAGCAAAGAAGATCTCTTTAACGAAGTGTTAGCCATTGCACAGAGAATATGGCGCGAGAAAGTTCTTTACGGTCTGGATGACATTGATAGTCCCATAGAAAAGATAAGGAAGATCTTAGAGAACTACCGGGACAGGTATTTGAAGGATGATTTTAATTTCCCCGGGGGGTGCATATTCGTTACATTTTCAGTCGAATTTGATGACCAACGCCCGCACTTGATGAAAGAAGTAGCAAAAGGTTTTATAGGGCTAAAAAGGTTGTTGAAGAATTTATTAGAAGAGGGGAAAGAGAGAGGAGAATTAAAAGCAGATGTCAATACTGATCGGGCAACTGAGATGATTTTCTCCGGGATGATCGGTTCTTCCGTGTTATTTGGTGTGGATAAATCATCAGCCAGCCTGGATAAATCGATCAATTCGTTAATTCAATATCTCGATGGTTTAGCACCTAATGAAACTAAAGCGAAATTAAAAATTGAAGCAGAAGACCATTTATTGGAAGTTTGACGAACAACAAGCTTGACTTATAATTGCGAAGCATTCACAAACCACATCTAGCTAGGGAATTAATCCCAAGTGGTTGTTCAAACAAGGTATCTTGCAATTCGACAAGAAGATACATTGTGCATGACCTTATCGCATGTAGTGGAGATAGAAGATGACTTCTCTCGTTGGCCGCAGGATTTTTCTTGCTCTGGTAACGCTTTTCTTTATCTCACTGATCGTCTTCATGGGTGTTGAAGCCTTGCCAGGAGATACGGCGACTGCCTATCTGGGTCAGTCCGCGACTCCGAAGAGCTTAGCTGCCTTGCGAGAAGAGTTCGGTCTTAATGCACCAGTTCACCAACGATACCTGGATTGGCTGGGCGGTGTGGTCAAGGGTGACTTGGGAGATTCGATGGTCAAAAGGAAACCAGTTGCTGAACTAATCGGCAACCGCTTCCGCAATACAATTGTCTTAGCAACCGCCGCGGCGCTGGTAGGCATTCCCTTGGCGATCGTATTAGGTGTTATCGCGGGTCTGATGCGAGATAAATGGCCGGACGTTTTTGTTTCAACGACCTCAATCGTGGGTATGACCCTGCCAGGATTTGTCACCGCGACAGTCTTGATATATGTTTTCGCAATCCGTCTGGAGTGGTTCCCGGCGATCACCCTGGTTCCATCTGATGTTCCCGTTATCGAGTTATTACCTAATATCGTTTTACCCATTATCACCCTCACTTTGATCATGGTAGCCCATATTTTACGCTTGGTGCGCACCAACATGATCGATGTGATGACGAGTGATTACGTCCAGATGGCAAAGTTAAAAGGTGTACCATACTGGAGTATCGTATTTAAGCATGCATTGCCCAACGCCATGCTGCCCACGATAAATGTTGTTGCCCTGACCCTGGCCTGGTTGTTGGGTGGTGTTGCCATCATCGAGACTGTGTTTAACTACCCCGGCATCGGCAAGCTCATGATCGACGCTGTCACCGACCGGGATTTAGCTTTGGTCCAGGGGATCGCCATCATATTGGCTGTGATCTATATTTCATTGAATTTTATCGCCGACCTGCTGTCTATGGTTCTCAACCCGAAGTTGAGAACCGCCCGCGGACACTAATTCGCGAAATTATCAGTATTCTGCTGGTATCTTATTCTCTCGGAGGAATGCATGACTGTAGCATCACCAACAGCTGAAGAACCGACCACAGTCAAACGTCGCAGTCCCTTGGCGGAAACCTGGGAGAATCTGCGCCGATCCTGGGCAGGCATGCTTGGATTGACCTTAATCATCCTGCATGTACTCATCGCGGCGACTTCCCCTTATTGGATTCCTCATGATGCATTCGAGATGAATGCTGAGATCAGAAATCAGGCGCCATCGGCGGAACATCTCTTTGGAACCGACAAACTCGGACGTGATGTGTTTTCCCGCTCCATGCTGGGCGGACGCGTTACTCTGGTTGTCACCCTTGTTGCGATCGTCATCGCCATGATTTGGGGTGGCTTCTTGGGCATCGTACTTGGCTTGCTTAACGGACGGGCTGATGAATTGATCATGCGCCTTGTAGATGCGATGCTATCGATCCCCTGGCTGCTGCTGCTGCTGATTATCATCAGCGTGATGGGCACCAAAATGTGGGTGCAGACATTGACCTTTGGTTTCACCTATGGGATTCTTACAATCCGTGTAGCTCGGGCGGCGACGCTGGACTTTGTGACCGATGAATTTATACTGGCAGCTCGCGCCAGAGGCGAGCGCAAACGAACGATTGTAATACAGGAACTGTTGCCCAACGTGCGGGATGTACTGCTTGTTGATGGATCCATGAACTGGTCATGGATGCTGCTGGGCTTCACCTCCCTCTCCTTCCTGGGTTTCGGGGTGGTACCCCCCACTCCGGATTGGGGTTTCATGATTGCAAAAAATCGTGAGATTCTCGCCATCCAACCCTGGGCAGTATTTGGACCAGTCATTATGCTGAGTACATTGATCATCGGGATTAACCTCTTTTCTGACGCCTTTGCAAAAGCACTCGGTTTGGACCGCAGTCAGGGAGCACCGGTATGAGTGATTGTCTTGTCGATATCAACGATTTGACAATTGGCTACTACACCCAGCGCAAGACGCTGGTGCATGTGCTGCAGGGTGTAAACCTGCAGATTAAACCTGGCGAAACATTGGGCTTGGTCGGTGAGTCAGGCTGCGGAAAAAGCACACTCGGACAGGCAATGATGGGTTACCTGCGCTTAGGTTCCCAAGTACTAGGAGGCTCAATCCAGTTTGCGAACCAGGATATGTTCAGCCTGACAGGTCGCCAGTTAGAGTCCATCCGCGGCAGGCAAATCGCCCTGATCCCCCAAAATGCGGGCGATGCCTTGACACCGACAATGCGGGTTGGTAAGCAAATTATCGAAGCAATTGAGTTAAACGCGAACCTCTCAGGGGCAGCTGCTAAGAAGCGAATGGTAGAACTATTGGGTCAGGTGCATCTGCCTCATCCGGAAGTGATGGCAGCCCGTTATCCCCATGAGCTATCAGGGGGCCAGCAGCAGCGCGTGGTGGTGGCGATGGCTCTGGCTGCTGAGCCAGAGATGCTCATCCTGGATGAGCCGACCACCGGTCTCGATGTGACCACACAAGCTCATATTCTCAACCTGCTGCGAGATATTGTCTCGGAGATGGGCACGGCTATGATGTACATCAGTCATGACCTGGGCGTAATTGCGCGGGTCAGTGACCGGGTAGCGCTGATGTATGCGGGTGAAATCGTTGAAGATGCCATTGTGGCAGATATGTTTTCTTTGCCTGCCCACCCTTACGCGCGCGGCCTGCTGGAGTCAATTCCCCGATTAGACCTGGCTGGCATTCCCAATTCGATGCCCGGACAACCCCCGATTCCAGGCACGCTGCCTGGCTGTTCATTCGCTCCCCGCTGCAGATTTACCAGCGATATCTGCACCAGCGAGACTCCAATATTGCAATTCATACCCGGGACAGGACATCTGGTACGCTGCCATAACTGGGAAGAGGTCCTGGCAACCGATTTTTCCCAGGAGCTGCAGCAGGTATTCCATACAATAGAACACTCAACTCAAAATGAGTTGGCCATCGAACTCTCTGAGGTTGAAATTTCATATCACCGCCCCAGTTTTCGCGACCGCTGGCAGAAGGAATTAGAACCCCCGGCAACAGTCAGCGATATCACATTATCTGTCCGACGGGGTGAGACATTAGCCCTGGTTGGCGAAAGCGGCAGTGGGAAAACAACCATAGTGCGCACCATTGCAGGTCTCCTCCCAGTAAAAGGCGGGCAGATCAGATTCGAGGATTGTGATCTCACGGTGGAAGTCGACCACCGATCGATGGAAACCTGTAAAAACGTGCAGCTGATATTTCAAAACCCAGATGCTTCGCTCAATCCCCGACACACAGTAGCTGAAATTCTCGATCAACCCCTAAAGTTGTACTTCCCCGAAATGACACGTGAAGAACGCCGGGCGCGGCAGACCGAATTGCTCGAGCGCGTGCGTTTGGATGGGCGCTACCGGCTGCGCTTTCCAGGGCAAATGTCAGGTGGTGAAAAGCAGCGCGTGGCGATTGCGCGGGCCTTCGCCGCCGATCCGGAGGTTGTGCTGTGCGATGAAGTGACCTCTGCCCTGGATGTATCGGTGCAGGCGGCAGTCTTGGATTTACTGGCCGATCTGCAGAAGGAACGCAACACGACCTACATTTTCATCGCCCATGATCTGGCCGTAGTAAGGGCGATTGCGGACCGGGTGGCGGTCTTATACCAGGGACGCTTATGTGAAATCGGTAGTGTGGATGAAATCTATTCGCCGCCCTACCACCCCTACACGGAAACTTTATTGGGCGCAGTCCTCGTGCCAGATCCTGATTATGAACCGCTCCTGCTGGCCAGCGATACACCAGAGCTGGCACCACCAGCGCAAGGCTGTTCTTTCCAACGGCGCTGTCCCTACCACCTTGGAGATATTTGCGATCAAGAGACACCCCCCTGGCAGTCTCCAGTTAATGCCGCCAGGCATCAAATTCACTGTCACATTCCAATCGAGGAATTAGATCGACTCACCCGAGCTCGAAACATCGATCAGGTCAATAGCGACCAGGCAGTGAAAGTTGCTCCCCAATTGATCATTCCGA
>JBEQLH010000183.1:2030-6363 GCA_040326075.1 Anaerolineales bacterium | reverse complement strand
TAGGCAAGGGTCAGGTTGAGGTCGCCGATGAAATACTGGCTGATCTGCTCAATATAATTGGCCATAGAGAGCTGCACATTGAAGGTAGAGATGAACAGGGCTCCCCCCAGAGACAGGGTAATCAGTGTGAGCACCATGCGACCTTTGTTGCGGAAGGTATTGCGCAAAGAGATGAGCAGAGGTCTGGAAATTAAATTAAAGCGGACCAGACCGCGGCTGCCAGCTTTACGAACCTTAGCTGAACCCTGACGGACACCACTCAAGGCTTCCTGGACGGAGAGTCGTGAACCGCGCCAGATGGGGATGAAAGCGGCTAACTGCGGGACGAAAACGGCGATCAATGCTTGGGCGATAATGACGACCGGAACAACCCGGAAGCCAAGCAGATTGAAATTGAGCTGGGTGACCAGGAAACCAAGCAGCTGGAAGGAAACCCAGCTGGTGAGCGGCACGGCAAACAAGAGAGCCAGGATTCCGAATGCCAGGATGAGCATCATATAAATGGCGGTGATCTGAGTCCGGCGGGCGCCTACAGTTTTCATGATGCCAATCTGTTCGACCTGCTGCTGGAGCAAGGCTTGCAAGGTGTTGGTGATCAAGAATGCGCTGAGAAAAACAATGAAGACCCCCAGCAGCAAGAGCACACCGGAGATGGCGTTGACATATGGGCTGTTGGGGTGGTCGTCAGAGCGGCGGGTGGCGAGACTGGCAACAGAGACGTCGCGATCCTCGAGCTCATCGCGGACATGATCAGCGACTGCTTCAATCTGGACCTTATCCAACCCATCTCCATCGACGGTGAGGTAAAGGGTGTCGTACCAATCCGGCAGCGGCAGACCGAGCCATTCGAGAGTATCCGCGTCGATGTATCCCTGAACAGGGGAGAGGAAAAATCCACCAGCACCTGAAAAAGCGCCATTGGTCTGATCGCTAACGACACCAACATGCTCTAGTTGGCGGATTTGCCCGGCAGGTGTCTCTATTGCGACCAGGTCGCCTAATTCTGCGTTGGTGTCAGCCAGCTTGTAACGTTCGATCAATATCTGGCGCTTGGCAAGATCTAGGGTCCCACTTTCGAGGGATAATTTGCTGATGGCTGAATTGGCGAAGTCCGGCTGAGAATGGAGCTCGATGGTGATCCATTCACCGGGATCTGATTGTAAGCGCAGGCTGGTTAAACGCGCACCCTGGGCATCTTTTACCCCCTCGACTTTGCTAATTATTTCTACCATGTCGTCATCGATAAGTGATGTACGCAGGCGAATATTGGCAGGCTGGGTAGCAGCATAACCATCGCGCATATCCTGGCGGATGACCACGTACAGGGTGGCAATCACGCCGAAAGCGAACAATCCGACTGCGATGGAGGCGATCACCAGGGCTGTGCGACCGAGATTACCGCGCAAATCGGCAATGACTTTCTGCCAGCGGGGCCGTTTCATGCAATACCATCCATTTTGGAACCGTTCCCGTTCGAACGCCAGGCGGAAACCCGTTGCCTGGCCGCAGAAGTTAAATTTGCCTGACCGATTTGATCTTCAGCCATCCAACCTTGAAATGAATCCCGGTCAAGGACCAACGCTTCCACCGGTTCACCAGTGGTACTGCGCAAACCAAGTACATCATCAGTAAAGGTCTGCAGGTCGGGCAGGGCCAGGTATTCACCCCTGTCCAAGCGAACCTTTTGATTACCGAAGAACCCGTTGCGGGTGACGAACTCGACTGGCCCAGAGGTGAACAGATACATGGCTGTCTGGTGGTTATCAGGAAGGGGGATCGGCTGTTGGTCGTCAAATGATCTGGGCTGCATTGAGTGGGTCAACCAGAGCAGACGCGGATGGGGGAGCTCGGGGAAGGCATTGGCAATCCAATTATTGACCAGTTCACCATCACTGAGCAAGAACATGCGGTCGCTGCGTTGGGCCAGGGTGCTGTCATGGGTGACCATGATGATGGTTTTACCCTGTTGGGCTAATTCGGAGAATATCTCGAAGACCCTATCCGCCGAGCGGGAGTCGAGGTTGCCGGTTGGTTCGTCAGCGATGATGATCGGTGGATCGTTGGCCAACGAACGGGCGATGGCCGCGCTCTGTTGCTGACCGCCGGAGACTTCAGCCGGCAGGTCGTGGGCGTAATCTTGCAAACCTACCATCTCGAGCAGCTGCATGGCGCGGACTTCTCGCTCCTGGAAGGGAATGATCTTGGCAAAGTCCATGGGCAGCATCACGTTTTCCAGGATCGACAGCATGGGCAACAGCTGGAAGAATTGGAAAATGATGCCCAGGTTTGCCCCCCGCCAGATGGACATCTGTCCCTCGCTGTGCTGGTGGATGTAGGTATCACCGACGCGCACCGAACCTGAAGTGGGGTGATCGATACCGGTGAGCATATTGACCAGAGTGGATTTACCGCTGCCTGATTTGCCAACCACACTGACAAACTCCCCCTCGTAGAAACAGACGTCAACACCGTTGAGGGCGGTGAAATCACCGGCCCCGGTCTTGAAGATCTTGAATATATCTCGCATTTCGATCAGCGGTTCACCGCTGATGCCTTGCGCGGTGAGAGCAGCCCCCATATCGGCACATAATTTATCAGTCATCTTAATTCAACTGGACCTTGCGGGAGAGTTCGCCGTCAACAATCTCGAGGGTGCGGGAGGCTCGCCGGGCGAGACCCCGGTCATGAGTGACCATGAGGATGGTTTTACCCTGTTCCACTAGGGAAAGGAAGATTTGGAAGATTGATTCAGCAGTGACGCTATCCAAACGGCCGGTGGGTTCATCGGCGATGATGATGGGGGGGTCGTTAGCCAGGGCGCGGGCAATCGCCACCCGTTGCTGCTGACCACCAGAAATGGCGGACGGCGGCTTGTAGGCGTGGTCCTCGAGCTCGACCTGGGTGAGCAGTTCCATGGCCCGGCGGGAGCTGGCGCCATTGCGGTAAAGACCACAGAAATCGATCGGCAGCTGGACGTTATCCAGAAGAGACAGGTTGGGCATCAGGTGGAAGGATTGGTAAATGATACCCATATTGCGCCCACGCCATTGGGCGAGCTGGTTCTCTCGCATCTTGTGCAGGGGTTTATCATCGACCCACACCTCTCCTGAGGTGATGCGGTCAACTCCTGTGATCATGTTGATCAGGGTGGTCTTACCCGCGCCGGATTTACCAGTTATGGCGACAAATTCACCGGGATAGATATCCAGGTCTAATCCATTCAAGGCGGGTGGTTCACCAGCCGCAGAATTATAGGTTTTCACCAGACCTGAGAGGCGGATCAGGGGGTCATCCTGGGCTGTGGGGCGCTCATCTGCAATTCCGCCCGAGCGACCATTTGAGTTTACGTAATTGTTAAGCATCCTCTAAGCATACCTACCTAATAATCGATTACAATAAAAAGCGGGGTAAGCAATTAGACAGTGTCCAATTATCTACATAGCAAAATAATGAATATTGTATTATAATAAACAATGTTCGGGATTATAAGCGAATAGAGCGGCTTTGTCAACCATCCTGGATGATCTGCTGAGCTGATTTCGACAGACGATTCTGTCAGGAAAAACGGATTTACGACCGTCTCGCTCGATTAACCCCGGAACTACATAATCCAGCCAGGGTTAATCACAATAATACTGTCATAACTAGCCACCTGGCAGTGTTCAATAATAGCGCACGGAGGCACTCTGAGCGGAATGGAATGAAGTCGAAGAGCACTTCCGTGAGCGTCCTTCGACTTCGCTCAGGATGCTCACTCCAGCCTTTTCTACCAAAGTGTCAGGTGGCTAGTGTCGTAATTATTTTTCTTTTTTACTCGGGAAAATTACCATAATCTCGCCGGGCCATGGAAATAAGGAGAACCGATGAAGCCAGTGCAAGGACCAAAGATACAGGATCGCCGTGTGCGGCGTACAAGGCGCGCCTTGCGGGAAGCCATGCTGGATCTGATGGAGGAGAAGGGCTACGATCAGGTTACGATTGAAGAGCTTACAGACCGGGCGGATATCGGCCGGACAACTTTTTACCTGCATTACAGCGCAAAACAGGACCTGCTGCTGGAGCAATTTGGCGAGTTGTTAGATCAACTCGTCGTGCAGCTCTCCCAGATTCCTCTCTCATCCTGGCAGCAGGCAGGAGAATCATTCACAGTTGATGATCACCCCGGCCGGCCGATCTGCATGATCTTCCAGCATGCCGCGGATAATAAGGATTTGTACGAGATTGTGCTGCAGGGGAAGGGTGTGGACCAGGCTTCAGATCGGCTGCAGGTGATCATGACCAATGCAGTAAACACTTTCTTAAGTCATAAATTGGGTGAGGAGAGCGATCAGCT
>JBEQLH010000183.1:0-1930 GCA_040326075.1 Anaerolineales bacterium | reverse complement strand
CACGCAGAACACCATTCCAGATGGTGGTAATAAAGGACTGGTCATTAATTCCTCCAGTGTCGGTGACAAAGCCAACATGGAAAGGTTCGTGGTGGTAGTTGCGAAGGAGGGTGACAGGTACTTGCGTGTGGTGTGATATTCCTGTATATTCATATAAGTCAACCTTGTTGACTCGGCAGATATCCGTTAAGTTGCTTAGATCTTGTCCTGATGCATTCCAGCGATCATTAATGAAGGAGGGTATATGGGACGGACATCGTTGCTCATTATTCTACTTGTTGCCTTATTCTTATTTCCAATCCCTGTATTGGCGGATATTGCCCCGCCTGATTGGCCTCCAGGGGCGAACCTGGCGCCAGGAAGTGAGTACACGCAAGTACGAATGGTGTCTGAGATCGTGGTGATCGATGTGCTGGAGGATATCCCGGAAGGCAGTCTGGGGGAGGCGAAGGTAAGGGCAAGTTTCATAATGCATAATCTGGGGGAGGATATTGAGACGATGTTCGCTCGTTTTCCGCTGACATTCTGGGATGCATTTTCCAGCAGCTCGGACAGTCACCCCGAGATTCAGGATGTGGAATTTGTTGTCGGCGGAGAGCCAGTTGATTGGCGGCGGATTGACATCCCAAATGATAATGGGGGTTCGGTCCCCTGGGCAGAATTTGGGGTTACCTTCCCACCTGGTCAGGATGTGATGATCGATGTGTTGTATACAGCCAGGCCAGTAGGAGAATACCCGTATGTTGCTTATCGATACGTGCTCGAAACTGGAGCGGGATGGAGAGGCAGCATCGAAGAGGCAGATATCATTGTTAGCCTGCCATACGAAGCTAATTCTCACAATGTGATCTTGGATGAAACAACTGGCTGGTCGTTAACAACTGACGGGGCAATCTTTGATGGAAATGAGGTTAGATGGCATTACGAGAATTTTGAACCGACCAGGGAAAACAATATCGTAGTTTCTCTGGTAATGCCTAACGCCTGGAAAATGGTGCTGGAAGAGCGAAGCCGAATTGCTGAAAATCCTGAAGATGGGGAAGCCTGGGGTCGTTTGGGTAAAGGGTATAAGGAAATCAGCTTCTTACGGCGCTGGTATCGGGAAGACGAAGGTGGGCAGGAATTATATCAATCAAGTGTGGAGGCCTACGAAAAAGCATTGGAACAACTGCCGAATGATGCCCTGTGGCATGCCGGGTTTGCCGAATTGCTTTATACGCATGCATATTGGGATGTCTTTACGCCGGGAAGCCCGAACCTGGATGAGATGGTAAGAGCAGTGGAGCAGATCAAGATAGCGTATGATCTCAAACCTGAGGATCCCAAGGTGCTTGAAATTCTAAGCAGTATGAGTTCTGGGTTGCCAGGCATAAATAAGAGTGAAGACGATGGATATGTATTCTTTTTCTTGACGGCTACGCCGACGATTGTGCCAACCTTGACCCCCGAAGTGGTGCCAAGCGCGACTTCATTGCCAGTGACTCCAACTGAGCAATACACTGCGACAGCCAGTATGGATGTACAAGAGACCCCCATTCCTGTTGATACAAGCACACCAACTGCCACACCAATGCCAGCGGCGACCAGTACACCATCTCAGGGGAGTTCATCTCTGCCATTTTGCGGGAGTGCATTGCTTATCATTCCCATGGTTGGGGTGCTTGTCAGGAAGAGGTGGCGAAGGGCATGAAGAAGTTTAGGGGGAAATACAGGATAGATTCCACCCGTTTGAAGGGGTGGGATTATTCCAACGCGGGATTTTATTTTGTGACGATTTGTACCAAAGATAAACATCCCTATTTTGGATCCGTTGAGGATGGGGAGGTTAAATTCTCATCAATTGGAGAAATTGTTGAGCGCTTTTGGATAGACATTCCAAGACATTTTTCCAATATTGAAATTGATGAATATGTGGTGATGCCCAATCATG
>JBEQLH010000182.1:0-6424 GCA_040326075.1 Anaerolineales bacterium | reverse complement strand
ATGTTCTCAGGCGTGAGCGAAAATGTGTACGACCAATTGGAAAAAACTGAGATGATCGAGCTGCTCGGTGAGGAGAATGTCTTCCCGGATAGTTCTAAATTGCTCTACTCCAGCGAGCAAGCCCTCAAAGCTGCCAACGCCTGGTTGGAGAGCGTTGAATCCGAAACAGATGAACAGACGGACTCGAAAGAATAAAAAAACAAGGAAAAACAATTCAACGATCATAAAATTGAGCTGTCTGAACCAAAAGACGCACTGCCTCCCATCACAATTGACGAGCTGCCAGAGGTCATGTAGGCTGCTATCAGCCGGGCTGGTTGGACAGAACTGACTCCCGTTCAAGCCAGGGCGATCCCTTACCTCCAGGCGCGGCGCGACCTGATGGTGCAGGCCCGCACTTGCAGTGGTAAGACAGGTGCCATTGTGCTGCCGATATTAGAACGGGTGGATATCCGCAAGAAAACCTGCTCGGTACTCGTGCTCGCGAATGAGCTATAGCAATTAGGGCGAAGCATCTGATCATCAATTATTAGTACTATTCATAGGTATCTTCACAGAAGCTTTGTCCTCACCGAGTAATGATTGTTGCAGTATGTGGGATTAACTGATATGATTACACAACAAAATAGGGGAAAGATAGTCAATTACTCCTAATATCTTATTAAAAATACTAATTGGGAACATTTGGCGATAAAATTCTTCTATAATACAGGTTAATTAATTTCGAGAGGAGAACTGTAATGAAAAAGACAATACCGATAATAGCTTTTCTATTCATACTATTGTTGGCTGCCTGCAGCAGTCCAACAGAGGCGCCCGCTCCCACTATGGATCAAGCCCAGGTGGATGCCAGCGTTAACGCCACACTGACGGCTGTGGCGCCTCCACCTGAAGAGCCGACAGATGCCCCAACAGCGGTACCTCCACCTACAGATACCCCAGTCCCCACCCCAACGCCTACTCTAGTGCCGATCGAGGGTGATCCGGCAACGTTGCTTGGAGAACCGGACGGGGTGGACACTTTTGACACCAAAGGAAACTGGACGCTTTTCGATAACGATTGCTTCAGATCCGAGATCACCGATGGCAGGTACTGGATGGAATCTAAAGGCATGGCAGGCATCATCTGCTGGGAAGTCTCCTGGCCGTTGATCGAGAATTTTTACATTGAAACTGAAGTTAACATGCCGGAAACCTGCCAGGCGAATGATCGCTTCGGTATGCTCTTCCGCGCTCCTGATAACTACCGAGGCTACCAATATGGATTGACCTGCGATGGCCAATACTATATGAGCAGTTGGGATGGTGAGAAGACGTCCGTGATCATTGAACCCGCCAGAAGCGAGGCGATCATCACCGGTCCAGGAGAGACAAATCGCATCGGCGTGGTTGCCTTTGGCAGCGAATACCTGCTTTACGGCAATGGAGTCTTCCTGGCAGGGGCGATAGACACAACCTTCACTGAGGTAGGTAAGATTGGTTATTTCGTCAGAGCCACCACCGATCAAGGTTTCCTGACCTCCTATGACAACTTGAAAGTCTGGCAGCTTGACGACGAGTTCGTTCCCCCGGCTGCCACACCACCACCTGGGACAGGTGAAATCCCCACGCCTGAACCGGGGGCGGCATCGGTGACTGCCACCACCTATCTGAACGTCCGGACTGGTCCTGGCTTGCAGTTCCCGGTATTATTCGTAGCTCAACCAGGCGGAACCGGAGAAGCGATTGGTATCACTTCTGATGGCGCCTGGTACGCGGTGAAACTACCAACCGACTTATCTTCTACTGGGGTTGGTTGGGTTTCATCCCAATACGTCATTCCACAGAACACTGAAAACTTACCTGTTCTGCCTGTGCCACCGCTTCCGCCCGAAGTACCGGCACCACCACCTGAAGCTGAGGAACCAACTGTGACCACCACTGATGTACTCAGTGTTCGCAACGGGCCCAGCAACCAATGCGAAAGCTACGGAAAAGTCAGCAATGGGGTCACGGCTGAAGCTCTCGGCGTCAGCGCTGACAGTGGTTGGTATGCGGTTATCATCCCTGAAGAATATGCACCGGATGGGGTAGGCTGGTTGAACACTAATTACCTGGTCACCAACAATACCGAGAATCTGCCTGTGGCAGAATCGCAATACTGCCCGTAAGTAATTCACAGCCCTGCATGGTAACCATGCAGGGCTGGTTTTTACTATTTTACAATCTATGACCGGGTGACGTTTTCGTTCATATTGACAAGCCACCTTTAATCAAGGTTAAGGTTTATCTACTGAGTAGATTGCGTCACCTTGTTGTTTTATAATTTATGCTAATCGCTAAATGAAGATTGGTGAATATCCAAGTTAGCGATGAGGGTATTACGCATTTCTGGTTCGCTCTGTGCCGATAATAGGTAGCTGAGAACTATGAGCACCCTCAAAATCAACCGAAAAACACTTCCCAAAGATATCATAGCTGGTCTGACCTCTGCTATTGCAGCCATCCCGGATGGGATGGCGACCGCCTCATTGGCAGGGGTCAGTCCAATCTACGGTTTGTACAACCTGATGGTCGGCACCCCGATCGCGTCATTATTCACCAGCTCGGTGTACATGGCGGTGATCAACGCCAGCGCCATGGCGCTGGTAGCGTACGACGCGCTGGCGCCATACTCCGGGGAGGAACAGGTCAAGGCGCTGGTTACCCTGACTTTGCTGGTGGGGTTGTTCATGCTGGCCATGGGATTACTCAAACTCGGCTGGCTTACCCGTTTCATTTCAAACTCAGTAATGCGCGGCTTTCTGACCGGGATCGCCATCGTCATCATTCTTGGCCAGCTATCCGATTTCACCGGTTATGGGGTGCAGGGGGATAACTATCTTGCAAAAGTCATCGACCTGCTGCGTAATCTTGACCAGGTCGATCTAGCAACGTTGGCAATCGGTTTCTTGACGATCATCATCATTTTATTGCTGGACCGCACCCGTTTAAAATCCTTCTCCATGCTGATCGCTCTGATCATTGGAGCAGCTTTGGTCAAATTCATCCCCTTAGAATCGGTAGCTTTGGTGGGGGAAATCCCAGAGGGTCTTCCAATACCAATGCTGCCGGATCTGACATTGGTGCCTGAATTATTCATGTCTGCCATCGCCATCGGTATCATCGGTCTGGTGCAGGCTGCTGGGGTGAGCCAGGGATACCCAAATCCGGATGGTAAATTACCGAATCCAGATGGGGATTTCAGAGGGCAGGGACTCGGCAACACTGTTGCCAGCTTCTTCCAAGGTCTGCCCATCGGTGGTTCTGTCTCTGGAACGGCGTTAGTAGTCGGCGCTGGAGCCCAATCCCGCTGGTCCAATATCTTCACCGGTCTATTTGTCGCCATTGGTGTTGTTCTTTTCTCCACACAAATCGAAAACATGCCCATGACCTGTCTGGCGGGGATCCTGATCCTGGCCGGTTTCCAGGCCATTAAACCGGCTGAGATTAGTAAGGTTTGGAACACCAACTACCTTTCCGCGGCCGTACTTCTGTTTACATTAGTAGCTACGCTCTTCCTGCCAGTGCAAACTGCCATCTTTCTGGGCGTTGTGATCCAGATTTTCCTGTTAATTTTCCAATCTTCAGAACGCATGACGATCATGGAACTTGCCCCGAGTGAGGATGGAGATTTCGAGGAGAGACCCGCGCCTGCCGAATTGCCGAGTGATCGGGTAACAATGCTCCTGCCCTATGGCAGCCTATTCTTTGCGGCGGCGATCGATTTTGAAGAGGAAGCGCCTAAAGGCGGTGAGTCGCAGCACGCGGCGGTGATCATCATCCTGCGCGGTCGCCAAAAATTAGGCAGCACCGCCATTGCAGTCTTCGAACGCTATGCCAGAGTGCTGCAAGAAAACGGTGGGCGACTCTTTTTAGGAGAGGTAAGCGAGACAGTTCGAGCGCAACTGGAAAGAACCAATGCGCTGCAGGTGATCGGCGCTGACAACGTTCTACCGGCAGGAGACCATATGTTTGCTTCCCTGCGGCAAGTCTATGACCATGCCCAAGCCTGGCTGGACGAGACAACCTCCACAGGAGACGACAAAACTGATTGAGGCAGCGGCTATGGTATCCATCCGCGGATCCAATACCACGTTCACCCAGTATTCAGGACAACGTAGATAAGCGAATAACTCCTAGTAGTCAGTCACTGTGATTTTGATGAATGGTAGACCTTACGATACATAAATCTGCTTGTCTTTGCGAGGAGGCACGACGAAGCAAACTCCACCACTGATAGGGAGATTGCTTCAGCGGTAAAGCACCGCTTCGCAATGACACACCCATCTCATTCATTGTGACTCAGTACTAGCAAGATTCCTCTATCTACCTTTAGGATTGACACTCTCAGCACATCACTGATGGGATCACTCTCCTTGCTGCACCCAGCCAAGTAGCATTACCGAAAAGGAAGCGCATTTATTGATGAGTGTTAACCGGTCTCTGGGCTGTTATGCTCCCCTTTGCATCCTGGAACTTGGGCTAGCCCATTATTGTCTTTCCAACAGGTAAGAGCTTCATCTTTGACTCATTACTTTCCAGTGAATTATCCGCTACCTTGATTCTCGCGTATAATAACCAGCAGGAGCTAATAGAGCATTGAAGGGTGTCAAACCTCTATAGCCAGGATAAAAGGGTCATGGAAAAACAATTCAACGATCAAAAAGATGAGCTGTCCGAACCAGAAGACGCACTGCCGCCAGTCACAATTGACGAGCTGCCAGAGGTCATGCAGACCGCGATCAGCCGGGCTGGATGGACAGAACTGACTCCCGTACAGGCCAGGGCGATCCCTTACCTCCAGGCGCGTCGCGACCTGATGGTGCAGGCCCGTACCGGCAGTGGTAAAACGGGCGCCTTCGTGCTGCCCATGCTGGAACGCGTGGATATTCACAAGAAAACCTGCCAGGTGCTCGTCCTCGTGCCTACCCGCGAACTGGCTCAGCAGGTGACGGCAGATGCCAAAGTCTTAGCTGGCAAGAATGGTATGCGTACAGTTCCCGTGTACGGTGGCACGAGCTACAAACCCCAGATTGAAGGCTTTAAACGAGGCGCTCATTGTGTTGTCGGTACACCAGGTCGCGTGCTAGACCATCTCATCAAGCGCAACCTGAACCTGAAAGACCTCAAAATTCTGGTTTATGACGAAGCAGACCGCATGATGTCGATGGGTTTTTACCCTGATATGGTGCAGATTCGGGAATTTCTACCCAACCGGCAAATAAACGGTTACATGTTTTCAGCCACAATACCGCCACACGTTATCCGCCTGTCGGACCAATTCTTACACAATCCAGGATTCCTCAGCCTTAGCCGAGATCATGTACACGTAGAGGACACCGAGCACGTTTACTACCTTACGCCTGGTATGGACAAAGACCGTTCCCTGGTAAAGATCATTGAGACCGAAACCCCTCACCAGGCGATTATTTTCTGCAATACCAAAGCCCGCGTAAATTACGTAACGGTAGTCTTGCAGCGTTATGGTTACAATGCGGATCAGATCAGTTCCGATCTCTCGCAGAATGCCCGCGATAAAGTGATCAAACGCGTCCGCGACGGCAATCTTCGCTACCTGATCGCTACAGATGTTGCCGCTCGCGGCATAGATATCCCTGACCTGTCACACGTGATTCAATACGAGCCTCCGGATGACGTAGAAGCATATATTCACCGGGCCGGGCGCACCGGGCGGGCTGGAGCCAGCGGCACTGCCATCATGCTGGTCAATATCAACGAAAAAACACAGCTCAACCGCATTGGGGCGCATTACAAGATCGAATTCGAAAAAAGACCCATCCCCCAAGATGAAGATGTGCAGACTCTGGTCGCCCAAAGGTTGATCGGGCGGCTGGAAGCCCGTCTGCGGGCGCGCGACCGTCTGCAGATCGAGCGCATGCAGCGTTTCAATCCTTTGGCGAAACAGCTGGCAGAAAATGAAGACGGATTAGCGCTGCTGGCCATGCTGCTTGATGACACCTACCACGATTGGATGCACGAACCTCCGGAACTGCCTCCTGCAGTCAGTGAACCGCCGCCCAGGACGCCCAGGAGGGGAAAACGGAAATCTGGTTATAAAAGAGGCAGAAAGAAGGGGAGCTGAAGCAGTTATCCTCAAGAACTCTGGTCTTGTTTTTAGCGTCTATAAGAGCCAGAGACAGGAATTAAAGTGCGTGTAATTTGAGGTAGATCCGCACAGATGCGCCTGCATGAAAAGAACCACTCAATTGACTTTGGGTGGTTCTTATAATTTATTTGCTTTGACCAGGTAAGGCGACCTGTTCAGATGCTACAAACAATCAAGCCCGGTATAATATTCAATCTCTGATGAACGATGATAGACAAACAACAATACAACCAGGAGATATTTATGACCACAGAGAACTTGGGTATCCTGCACCCC
>JBEQLH010000029.1:0-18285 GCA_040326075.1 Anaerolineales bacterium | reverse complement strand
CTCCTTATCGTGGCCTTTGGCTATATCTTCGTTGAATTGAGCAAAGGCATGGTGATATCGGTATTTTCCAAATCTCAGCACCAGGCATTTTTACTGGTATTGTTGATTGGGATGGTCGACTTTATGTTCACAGGTTATGCGGCTCCGGTCGAAGGCATGCCTGTAATCGTCCAATTCTTCGCCAATTTTATCCCAGCCAACCATTGGTTAACGATATTACGCGGCATTCTTATAAAGGGCGCCGGTCTGGCTATCATCTGGCCCAATATCTTAGCCTTGGTGCTGCTGGGCATCGCCATCAGTGCCATCTCCTGGCGTTTTATTCGCCGGGCACTGGATTAGATAAATCGTTATGAGCAATCAGTCACCCCCTACCATCCGCGCTCGTGGATTGATCAAACGTTTTGATGATTTCACTGCCGTTGACCAGGTTGATTTCGACGTCCATCCTGGCGAGATCTTCGGCTTTCTGGGGCCTAATGGCTCAGGAAAGACCACCACCATCCGCATGATGCTCGGGCTGATGCGACCGACTGAGGGGACAGTAGAAGTGATGGGTATGCCGGTAGATGGCGACACTACCGCCATCCGCCCCAGGTTGGGCTACATGTCACAACGTTTTAGCCTTTACAACGACCTGACCGTGCTCCAGAATTTACAATTTTATGGTAAATCTTATGGATTGAGCAACTCAGCTTTGGAATCTCGCATCCAAGAGGCTTTGGAAATGTCCGGGTTAGTGGGTCGCGAGCGCACCAAAACCCGCGATCTGTCCGGCGGTTGGCGGCAGAGGTTATCCTTGAGCGCCACGATCCTGCACCGTCCAGAGATCCTTTTCCTGGATGAACCGACCGCTGGGGTAGATCCGATCTCCCGCCGGGTATTCTGGGACCTGCTTTATCGCCAGATCGCCCGTGGAGTGACTGTTTTCGTCACAACCCACTATATGGATGAAGCCGAACACTGCCACCGGTTGGCCTTCATCCAACGCGGCAAGATCATCGCCTACGGCTCACCGCAGGAGATCAAGCGCGAGAAAATGGTTGGGCAGGTGCTCGAGATCGAACCGTCCGATGCGGTCCAAACCATCCAAATATTGCGTGCTGCCCAAGATAGCGGAGAGCTGCCCGTGGATGAAATCGAGCTTTATGGATCGCTCGTGCATGTCGTCGCACCTGAGGTGCAAACACACCAGCCCGCAATTGAAGACCAATTGCGAGAGGCTGGCATTGATCCTGGCTCGATGGCTGTCATCGAGCCCACATTAGAAGATGTATTTATCGCAAGTATGAGATGATTGGAGGCAAACATGAAAACCAATCTATACCGGTTTTTAATTATCACGATTTTCTTCTGCCTGGCACTGAGCGCGTGTGATTCCCTCCCGTTTGGAGGCGATGAAACCATCCAGGCTTCCGGTGTGGTTGAAATTATCGAAGTAATTATCTCTCCCGAGATTGGTGGGCGCATCGCGCAGGTATGGGTCGGCGAAGGCGACCAGGTCGCCCAAAGTGATCCCCTTTTTCGCATCGAAAACAGACTTCTTGAAGCCCAGCTGCACCAGGCCGAGAGTGCCCTGGCTATCACTCAGGCAAATTACGATATGGTCGCCGCCGGCATGACCGATGAAGAACGGCAGGCTTCCATCGCGATCGCGCAGCTCGAATTCGCCAGCGCGCAGTATGCCCTGGACCAGCTTTATGAAAATCACAACCTGGTCGCGGCTGAGATTCTCCAGAACAAAATGAACGCCGAAGAAGCTCTGGAAGATTTACTCAATCCCGATCTGCAACAAGCACTGGCGGCGAAAGCCATTGCTGATGCGAATAAGGCTGTTAAAGATGCCGATAAGCGGCTTTACATTATCAATTCAGTAGGCAGCCAGAAGGATATTGACGCCGCTTGGGCCCAGGTTGTCCTGGCTAAGAAAGCCCTCGAAAATGCCCAGAAAGAATTCGAAAAATGGGCCGATAAATCCGAATTCAGTGTAAACCGGGCCACTTATCAGGCCATACTATCAGAGGCTCAATATAATTATGACGCCGCTGTACGGAGTTATAACGGTATCTCAAGCACTGGCTCTGAAACCGATATCAATGTCGCTGAGGCTGAACTAGCCACTGCCCAGGCCCAATTACTGGAAGCCGAACGCGACTGGGAGGATGTCAAGGATGGCCCTAAATCCGAGGATGTAGCTTATTATGAGGCGCTTATCGCACATAACAAGGGAAAATTGAAAGACCTGGAACTAGGCCCCGATCCAGATGACGTGGCTCTGGCCGAAGCGCGCGTCGCCAACGCCCAAGCCCAACTAGACCTGGCCAAATCCCAAAGCCCCACCCAGGAACAACTGGCCGTTGCCCAAGCCCAGTTAGATACCGCCCGCGCTGACCTGGAAGCCGCCCAGGTGCAAGTGGATTTGTTGATGGTCACAACCCCGTTAGACGGCGTGGTGATGACACGTAATATCGAACCCGGCGAGATCATCCCTCCGGGTGTCGCCGCGCTGTCTGTAGGACAACTGGACAACCTGACCGTAACAGTCTTCATCCCCGAGAATAAATACGGCCAGATTAACCTGGGTGACCTGGCCCTGCTTACCTCCGATTCGTTCCCAGGGCAAACTTTCGATGCCACCGTCGTCCGCATCTCCGACCGGGCTGAATACACACCTCGTAATGTCCAGACCCAGGAAGAGCGCGTTACCACCGTTTATGAAATCGAGTTAGTTGTAGACGATTCCCAAGGTAAATTAAAACCTGGTATGCCAGCTGATGTGAGTTTCCAATAAGCAGCTCCTGTTCCGCAGCAAAGATCCTGCTGCCATCATTCAGCGGTTTTCTTACAAATTAGGAGCCACTTAATGGATGACATGAGTACCAATTTCGCAATGACAACAAACATCATCCGCAGGATGAATCGCACCTGGAACAGGGATCTCATTCTTGGTCTCCTGGCTTCGCACCGACAGGGGTTCTAAGCAAAGCTGCGCCTGATCCCTACTGCCCAGGTGCTTTTCACTGGAAAAGAGCGCTAAATACTGCAAATAATCCTTTTTTGAATGTTCCCACGCCTAGTTGAACAGATCGGCCAATAAAAACATCCCAATTGGAGTGGATTCGCTAATAATCCGCTCAACTTATACAACCTCTTAATAAATCTAAGTGGTTCGTTTATCCTGGTGCCATCAAGTTGATCATCTGTTGGAGAACGCTTCGCTGCAGCTGTTCTGATTGTATGTCACAGAATTATAGCTATCTCTGTTGATCGTATTCAACCCCATAAATAGCCTTAAGTAAGAATTCGAATAGTGTTTTTTTTCGTAAAAATCGCCTGCCTTATGACATTCATTTTAGATCACCTTGTATGATATACTGCAAAACATCTCAAATCCAACTGCTTAAATATCGAAGTGAATACAATGAAAACCGCAGAATACATCGCATTAGAGGAACATCACGGCGCGCATAACTACCATCCCCTTGACGTGGTCATCAACCGGGGTGATGGAGTATGGGTCTATGATGTTGATGGCAACCGCTATCTTGATTGCCTGAGCGCCTATTCAGCCATAAATCAAGGTCATGTCCATCCAACAATCCTGGAAGCCTTGGTAGATCAGGCTAACCGCGTAACGTTAACTTCACGCGCTTTCCGCAATGACCAATTACCCCTGTTCTATAGGGAATTATCAGAACTTACCGGATATGAGATGGCACTCCCCATGAATTCCGGTGCAGAGGCAGTTGAAACAGCCATCAAGATTGCCCGGAAATGGGCTTACCAGGTTAAAGGTGTTCTCGCGAACCAGGCTGAGATCATCACTTTTGATGGGAATTTTCATGGTCGCACAATTTCGATCATTTCATTCTCCTCCGAAGATGCGTACCGGGAAGATTTTGGCCCTTTCACTAATGGTTTTTCCACGATCCCTTATGGGGATATAAAAGCTCTCAACCAGGCAATCTCGCCAAATACAGCAGCCATCTTAATTGAACCTATCCAGGGCGAGGCTGGTGTTATCGTCCCTCCTGAAGGGTATCTGAAGCAGGTGAAAAAGATATGCGAGGTGAATGAGATCTTGTTTATGGCCGATGAGATCCAAACAGGTCTCGGGAGGACAGGAAAATTATTTGCTTGTGATCATGAAGCGGTACGACCCGATGTAATGATCGTCGGGAAAGCGCTCTCCGGTGGTTTTTATCCAGTATCTGCTGTGCTCGCAGACCGGCCAATTCTGAGCCTTTTCCAACCGGGGGAACATGGTTCGACATTCGGCGGTAATCCTTTGGGCGCTGCCGTAGCTCGAGCGGCGTTAAAGGTCATCACCAGTGAAAACCTGATCCAAAATTCAGCCTTGATCGGAGAATACTTTTCCGAACGATTGGCTGAGATTCCCAGCCGCCATGTTAAAGAAGTGCGGGGTAAGGGATTGTTAATCGGAGTGGAGCTTAAACCTGAAGCAGGTGGGGCACGCAAGTTTGCTGAAGCCCTGATGGAAAATGGAATCCTGGTGAAGGAAACTCATGAAAATGTACTCCGCTTTGCACCCCCTTTAATTATTGATCGCAAGACAGTAGACTGGGCGCTTGATCGAGTTTTTCCAGTATTAACCATGGCATAAGATTTGGCCAATCATTAGGTTTGGTCATTATTCTTCAAACGAGGTGGTAAATTAATATCGGCGTACCGATGCTTTTATCACCTACCCACTTATTGTTTCAAATGGAATTTGCATGGGGAACCCAACACCTGAAGGATAAACTATGACTAACTCAGAGTCGCATCGTAATGCCATGCCAAATCCCAGGTTGCGTTCCCTGGAGTGGGCCCTCTCAGTGCTTGGAGCAATAAACTGCACCCTGATACCAATATTATTTTCACTTTCTCAAATCCAGGTGCCAGATGGGGATTTATCAGATATCTGGCCACTGCCTGCGATTTATTTTTTAGAGATAATCACCCTGGGAATAATGTGTGTAATCGCAGTCGCAAAGAACCAAAACCATGCAGGATCTTTTTGGTCAGGAATTCCATGGATCTGTTCAGGTATATTATTTGCCTTTGTCATTCTCGGTGCATGGACAATTGGCTTTTACCTAATTCCGGCAATGGTCCTATTTTTAATTGTCGGTATAATGGGAGATAGAAGAATCAAAGGGGATATCCCCCTACATTTAATTTACTTCGTCTCAGGTGGGATCGCCCAATCGATCCTGGTTTTCTTCACCTTTATCAGATAAGATGATTTATTGATACCTGGGGAAACTGTCATTCATATGCGTAATAAGTATTCCCACAGCTTTCAATTATTCAATCATTAACAAGAAAATAGTGTTCTAAGCAGATCCTGCTTTCCCCCAATCCGTGAACTTATCTCAGATAACTGATTGAGGATTCTACAACACGGCAGAGGATACTACCCGGTTGCGGCCTGTTTCTTTTGCCTTGTATAATGCCCTGTCCGCGGCCTGCACCAGATCATTTAAATCTTGCATATTGCTGTTAAAAATCGCCACGCCTTGACTGACAGTGATCTTTATCTCTCCCGCAATAGTCGTGGTCACATTGTTGGCAATTAACTCTTGTAATCGGCCAGCAGTTTGTTGAGCACTTTTGTGGTTGCTGCCCGGAAGTAAAATTACAAATTCCTCTCCACCAATCCGGCCTACAACATCTAACTCGCGAGTATTCTCCTTTACACAATTCGCAAATGAGCGCAATACTTGATCCCCGATTGCATGACTGTACTTATCATTAACCCGCTTAAAGTGATCTATATCCATGATGATGGCAGCTAATGGCATATCGTACCGGCGAGTGCGTTCCAGTTCGAGTCGCCCAATTTCGAATAAACCCCGGCGGTTGTACAAACCCGTTAAGTCATCTGTTATTGCGATTTGCTGAATCCGGGCTAGGAGGCGTGCATTTTCAAATGCAACTGCGACTTGACTAGCAAATAATGAAAAGGCAGGTATGTCCTGGTTATAAAGATCATCTCCCCATAATAATAGACAACCAATTTCTTTCTTCCCTGAAATTAGGGGTAGGAGGAAACCTTGATTTTCCAATTTATATTGGTTTAATGCTTGACTTTTATCCCCATCAAATTCATTGAGATCTGAAAAAATCGAACCGATTATCTCTTGAATATTATCAAAGTAAATAATCTGTTGCTGATAAATTATATCTTTATAAAATTCAAAGCCGGATGGAGTGAGCAGAAATTCCTCGATCAAATGATCAGGTATATCATCCAGTGTATAAATTAGATCTCTACTCTCCGAGAGGTGGTGGATCAATACACTTTGACCATCAGATGATTGTAGGAGAACCATACTGTGCAGACTTAAGTCATCAAGCTCTTCACCCAGAACCTCTACCATGCGGTCTAAATTTTTAGCTGCTTCCACCTTAGTCGCGACGTTGCCTAATGCAGTGATAATCGTATTGGCACGGGCTAATTCTTCCGTTCGCTCTTTCTCAGATTCAAATAATTTAGCTTTGTAGATTGCCAGAGCAATAATTCTGGCTGCTTGTTCACTGAGAGATATTTCACCTTCGGAGAAATTATGTGGTTTATCAAAGGAAATCAACACTGCACCCAGCTTTTTTCCGTCTGCAATTAGGGGTAAACCAAGAATTGATTTAGCTGGACATTTTTCAAATGACCGATTTATTTGAATTGATGATTTATCGATATCTTTCAAAACAACCGGTTTGCCTTCAGCTAAGACTATTGAGGTCATTGATTCCTTGTTTGACTCAACTTCATATTGGGAAAAGGAATCTCTTAGTGGACCGTATGCTGCACCAGGTATAACGGTGCGCATTTCCTCATCCCATAGCGTAATGTATGCTCCATCAGCAGGGAGCAGTTCTCCTAGGTGGTCAGCCAAAACCTGGATCATCTCTTCAAGATCGGGTGCCACAATCGTCGTTTGGGTAATTTTATTTAACAAAACAGTTTGGCGAGCATGTTCATGGATTTCTCCGAACATGCGCGCATTTTCGATCGCTACGCCAGCTTGATTTGCAAATGTTTGCAACCACCCAGCCTCAGTTGGAGTGAAGAATCCAGTAGTGGCGCTGTTAAGATTTAGAAAGCCTATCGTTTTACCTTTTACCTTGATTGGAGCGCCGGCATAAGACCGCATCCATTCAGAATGCGGGAGATGAACCCATAAATCACTGTCGTTAGTATCTGGGATGGCTAGAGGTAATCCAGTTTCAACCATATGTTTTAATGTTGGAATGTCCTCTATGGGAAACCTGCTGGCCTCACGAGATTTCTCTTCCCAATCGTAAAGATAACCTTTGCTGCGTTCAATCCTGGCTAATCCTTTATCCGCAAGCATGATGTTCGCTGCATCATGGGGAACAACATTTCCCATATTTGTTAATATGCGGTCCAGGACTTCGTCAAATTGTAACGTTCCGGATAAAGCAGATGCGGTATCGCGTAATGCTTCAGCAATCAACCGTTGTTTTTGTTCTGCCTCTTCTATATGCTTTCGTTCAGTAATATCTTCTAAACTCCCCTCATAATAAAAGATTTGACCATCATCATCCTTAACTGCGCGCACATTATCCCGAACCCAAATCACATCCTCGTTTCTTCGATATAACCTTAATTCATAATCCTGAACAACTCCTTCTTTTTGTAAAATTTCATGTTCGTTCACTCGATCTTGTGGGTCAACATATAATTCATCACCGATATTTACAAAAGATAAAGTCTCAAAATCCGGAAAACCTAACATCTCAACCAATGCGGTACTTGCTTCCAAAATTTTTCCATCAGGAGTTGTTCGATAAAGCCCAATCGGGACTCTATAAACCAAATTCCGGTAATCATCTCTGGAGTCAATTAATTTGCTCTCTTCCGATTCCTGACTTGAGATTCTCCCGTAAAGCATTTGAATAAATTCTTTTTGTTGGCTGATCAGCGCTGCAACCACAACAAGGACGAGAATGTATATTACATCTATCAGACTCATTATTTCTGAAGAAATGCGACCATAAAATGTATTGAGGAAAAATAACAGGACCACAAACGAACTAAGGTTGGCCAGTAAATATCCCCAGAATCCAAATAAAAGGACAAATCCAATGATCGGGATCAATGTTAATGTGAGCACAAATTTCCCTAATAAGGGAATTAAATTCCACACCAACAAACCATATAACGCAATGAAAACTGCACCCACCAACACCTGTTTTAAAATCGACAGGTTGGTAACTCGGAGCTTATCCCAAATTGGATTATCTTTTTCTGATTGTTCAACTTCCATGGTCATTAACCAAGTCTCTCATTATGCCAAGTATAAATGCTTACTCAGGAAGGAATATTGACTAAATTCAATATTCATCGTAGAATTTCAATTATTCGCAATAAATATTTACAAAGGAATTTTACCCAAATATCAAAGAAAAAGTGTTGTCATTTCTGATAGGATTTGAACTTGGTATGACCATACAAATTGAAAAATATTCTTGCAAAGAATAAAATATTGTGAGATAATACGAATACCCATCCTGCCTGGTTGTCCCCCCCAACTAGGCAGGATGGGCATTTTTCCCCCAACGAGAAAAGAAAAAAAACAGGGCGGGTCCCACCCAACTACCCCCCGCCCCCGACTTACAAATTATTGAGATTCAATATAAGATAACGTTGAATAAAGAAGTTTGTTACAGGTTGATGCGCTGCGTGGATAAAATTCAATCATTAGTCCCACCAATACAAATTTTTGAGCTATGATTGGGTGGATAGAATATTAATATGCACCTGTAGAATATTTTTATCCGAAATTCCACACTTGGACAGGGGACTCATGTTTAATCAGATAGAACCTTTTGTCCATGACTTCGGGAGATTTCTTCCGGATTATGAAAATTGTTTTTCGATAATATTGAATAACTCAACAACTCGGACACCAAAATCTTTTATTCTGGAAATGGAGCAATTCCAAATTCAGGTAAATGCTAAATCAAAACGAATGATGCTCCACCTATTGTTTAATTCATCTTCGTGCCGATGCGGGCTTTGATCAACACCGGTTTATGGTCCGATATTGGGCAATATTTCATTTCAAGTTGACGAGCCTCAAAGACATTCCAGGCGTGATTACCTTTCTTTAAGAATAAATAATCGAGCCTGGATTGTTTTAGAATCCCCCCCCAAGGCCATTGGATTTCATGGGTGTATCCATCAGTTCCAGTATGAATATTCCGATAAGTATCCTGCCATGATTTTTGAGCACTTTTCACCTGGGGGGTGTGCTCCCGAGCATTGAAATCTCCGCCAATGATGGCGGGGATATCTCCCGATTGTTTATCAACCCAATTGATCAGGCGGGAAACTTGATTTTCGTTTTGTCGACCGTTAAGCCCGAGGTGAACACTGAAAGCAATAAACTCACCCCAAGTAGTTTCGACAGATGTACCTAATGCAATTCGCCTGGTAAATGGATTTCTTTGATCACTCAATTGAGCCAGTCGGGGTTTTCTAATTGGAAATCGACTGTAAACCGCCAATCCTTCTTCAAATCCAATTCCGTGAGCATGTCCATTTGCTCGTGAATAGACATATGCCATGCCTAGTTGGTTGCTGAGCCATTCATCCGCGGCAAACTCCGGTGTGCGGGCAAGTTCTTGAAGCAGGACAATATCGACCTCTTCAGATTTTATTAACTCGACAAAACACTCCAGTCTCTCTCGAAGACGCCTGCGGCGGGGCCAATCATGCCAAAGATTTGCAGTTAATACTGTCACATGATCAACTGGCTTTTTGAGCTCCTGATTTCCAGGATCATCCATTACCAATATCCGCCCTGAAGGTTCAGTAAGCGAAATTATTCGTTGAGCAAATGGTTTGATCTTCTGTAAGATAACTGAATTGAGTGGTTTATTCCCCCAACGTTTGAGTTTTTGATAAATTTTTAAAGAATTATTTTGAGGAAAATCTGCCTTGATAACTATTTCATTAAGAGCTGACAAATAATCCTCCCATCGGAAATTCCCCCACAGATGGGGATAAGAATCAAGTTGCGATTATATCATCCGTCTCCCCTGAATTTTTCCCTATTAATCAAGAACTCACGAAAACCATTCAGAAAACCAGGAATTATTTGTTGAGGCAGCTGAGGCCAGGTAAGAATAATCGCCACGACCATCCAAATCAGTATCCATAAGCCAACATTGGGCAGTGTAACCAAAGCGATCCAAATGAACCATCCATAAATTGGTGCCTGGCTTAGCATCCCTAATACCTGGATATTTCGCCATCGCCAGAGAATTAAAAACCATAACAATACATAAACACTGGCGACCCAAATAGCGACATAGCCTGAAGTGATTAAATAGACCAGCAATCCACAAGAAACAGCCATGTCGATCTCAAGATCATGATCGCCAATCCAAGTCTGGTAGTTGTCTTTACTCCGTCGGGCAATTTTTCCGTCAATCGCGTCCCCTGTCCAGGCTGCAATCATTATCAAGACAGCTTTTTGCAGGCTTTCTGCGCCTCCAGTTATCCCTATCCACACTAAACTAAAACCCAATATAGCCCGAAGCAAGGTTATGAAATCAGCAAGTTGTTTTGCGGACAGCATCGCTACCTCCGGTGAGTATAAAAACTGGAATTGGAGGGCTCATTTTTATTGTATCATTAGAATCTTGAGGAGCAATTCTTCTATTCACTCTGGTAAAATCACCATATTCAACATCTCATTCATTTGAAAGGATATAAAGATGGCAGATTCTCGAATAAATAAACTCGCAAATATCCTTACCCACTATTCGCTTGAAATTAAAGCGGGTGATCAAGTCGAAATTCGAACTACTCCATTGGCCCTGGATATTGCCAAAATAGTTTACGAAGAAGCTGTGAAAGCAGGTGCCTACGTTCTGAATTCAATCAGCATCCCCGGAAGTGAGGAGATCTTCTTTAAATTTGCCAATGACGATCAATTGGATTATGTATCCCCAATCCGAAAACAAATCTACGAAACTTTCGATGCGGTCCTTGTAATTGGCGCTGAATACAACACCCGAGCGTTATCTGGGATTGATCCTGAACGAATTTCCCGCGCCAGGAAAGCTACCACCCCCCTGACAAAAATCTTTTTTGAGCGCGCCTCGAATGAAGATTTGCGTTGGTGTTATACCGTGTTCCCGACGGACTCCAGTGCCCAGGAAGCGGAAATGAGTTTACGAGAGTATCAAGAATTTGTTTACGGTGCTGGACTGCTAGATGAACCTGATCCAGTTGATGCTTGGCGAAATGAAGGAAAAAGACAGAGAGAATTGACCAAATGGTTGTCTGGTAAAGATATAGTTGAGATCAAGGGAGAGCATATCGATATCAAATTATCGATCAAAGATCGAGTTTTCAAAGAAGCAGATGGAAAGAACAACTTCCCTGATGGGGAAATCTTCACTGGTCCTGTTGAAAAATCTGCTAATGGTTGGGTGCGATTCAATTATCCTGCTATCTACGAAGGACAAGAAGTTATCGATGTTGAGCTTTGGTTCGAGGATGGAAAGGTCGTGAAGGAAAAAGCATCCAAAGGTAAAGATTTGCTTACTTCATTACTCAATTCTGATCCGGGTGCGCGATATCTTGGAGAATTGGGTATCGGCACGAATTATGGCATTCAACGATTTACAAAGAATATGCTGTTCGATGAAAAAATGGGTGGCACAATCCATTTCGCAGTAGGCAGCGGTTACCCGGAGACTGGAAGTGTAAATGAATCTGCGATCCATTGGGACATGTTGTGTGATATGACTCAAAGTGAAATTATGATTGATGGAGATCTCTTCTATAAGAATGGAAAATTCGTTATATAAAATCCTGAAAACTCCAAAGATATCAATTTGTGAAGTGAGATGATCAATTATGTCCTCGCGTAACAGTCACTCTGGTTTTATTGATTTGAGCCATGCGATTGAGAATGGTATGATCACTTACAGAGGTTTGCCTGCACCCAAGATTTATGATTACTGGTCCAGAGCATATTCAAGGCAATTCTATAATGGGGAAACTGAATTTCACATCGGGAAAATTGAGATGGTGGCTAACACAGGTACTTATTTAGATAGCCCCTTCCACAGGTTCATGGATGGAATGGATTTATCCCAACTCCCTTTATCCTCCCTGGCAAACCTCGAAGGAGTACTGGTCGAGCTTAGTTACCTCCCCGATCGAATAATCACCCAGGATTTATTCTCCGGAATTGATATTAAAGATAAAGCTGTACTCATCCATACTGGATGGGATCGGCACTGGGGTACTGAAAATTATTTCGAAGGACACCCATACCTGACAATGGAAGCAGCCAGATATCTTGCTGAATCTGAGGCCACGCTGGTCGGCATAGATTCACTCAATATTGATGACACGGCAGATGGTCTTCGACCTGCGCATACAATATTGCTGGAAGCAAATATTCCAATCGTAGAGCATCTATGCGCACTGGGACGATTACCAAAATATGGATTTCACTTCTTTGCAGTGCCAGCTAAGGTCGTCAATTTTGGTTCCTTTCCTGTACGAGCTTTTGCAATCATCGATCAATTCATTGACAAGGATTCCTAATGCCTGATATATACGATCTCCTCGCACCTGTTGCCCGACCAATCATTACCTGGATGAGCCGTCGCAATCTTCCCCAAACTGATGGGAGGATTAAAGTCGAAGGACTCATTGAACCCGTGGAAGTTATCAGAGACCAATGGGGTATACCACATATCATGGCCAAGAATACTTCCGATCTCTTCTTCGCTCAAGGGTATACCCATGCTCAGGATCGCTTATGGCAGATGGAATTAAACCGGAGAACTGCTCAGGGTCGACTCAGTGAAATATTTGGGGATATCGCTTTGGATACAGATAGGACAGTGCGCACATTTGGATTCAACCGGCTGGCAAAGACCGATTGGGATTTGTATGATGATCTTACCAAGGAAGCAATCGTCTCCTACACCAATGGTGTGAATGCATACCTTATGGCTAATCAATCAAAGCTGCCAGTTGAGTTCACATTAATGCGTCACCGGCCTGAGCCCTGGCATCATTCGGACAGCATTGCATTCATGCGGATCATGATGTGGCAATTATCTCATTCCTGGTACAGCGAGATAATTCGGGCTCAAGTCAATGAAGCAACCAATCCTGAAAGGGCAGCTGAACTCGAAATTCACTACCCCGAGCAAAATCCTACCACCCTCCCCACCGGAATTGATTTCAATCTCTTGGATTCCGACGGTCAACTTACAAAAGCCCAAGGACCATTTATTAATCGTGGAATTGGGAGCAATTCCTGGGCAGTATCAGGAGAAAAATCTGTTACGGGAAAACCATACTTATGTAATGATATGCATCTTCAGATCAGTCTCCCGAGTCTCTGGTATCAAGCACATCTGACAGCAGGAACATACCAGGTCGCGGGTGTCACACTGCCTGGCGTGCCAGGTGTTCTGGTTGGTCATAATGCCCACCTAGCCTGGGGAATGACTCTCGCCTTTACGGATTGTGAGGACCTGTTCATTGAGCGTTTCAATCCGCAATCTCCAAATGAATATTTGACAGAAGATGGTTGGAAAAGAGCCGAAATTATCACTGAGAGGATCGACGTCAAAGGAGAGGAGAACCCTCATTTAGAAAAAGTAACGATAACTCGCCACGGTCCGGTGGTATCAGATGTTGTAGGCTATACGCAAGATAGAGTCGCGGTAAACTCAATGGCTCTCCGCCCATCCATCGCCTTCCAAGGTTGGTTGGCATTGAATCAGGCAGCTGGTTGGGATGAATTTGTGGAAGCGATGATGCTCATAGATGCACCACAATTAGGTGTTACTTATGCGGATACCGAAGGCAATATTGGCTATTGGATAACCGGAAAAGTACCGATCAGAGAAAACGGAAATGGACAAATTCCAGTCCCAGGTTGGACAGGAGAATATGAATGGGTAGACGTCGTACCTTTTGATCAAATGCCCCATTCGTTCAACCCCGAATGTGGATATGTATTAAACTGCAACAACTGCATTATCCCAGATGATTATCCATACTATCTTGGTAATGAATGGATGAATGGCTACCGTGCTCGCAGGATCACTGATATATTAGAAAGCAAGGAAAAATTTTCCCCAGATGATTTCAGGAAATTACATCTCGATTTCACATGTCTGCCTGGTCTTGAATTTCTCCCACATTTGCATGGATTTACCAGTGATGATCCAGACATCCAAAAGGCAGTCGAGATATTGAATAATTGGGATGGCAAATTAAATCCGGAAAGTATTGGTGGCACGATTTATGAAGTTGCCCGCTACACGCTGGTGAGAAATTTACTTGAACCCGCACTTGGAGAAGACTTGTGTAATAAGGTTATGGGTGAAGGATTTCATCCACTACTGCTGCAGTCCAACGAATTCTTCGGACATGACACAGTGACAATGCTGCGTCTACTTGACAATCAAAATTCGTGGTGGATTCAGAACGCAGGAGGCAAGTCAGAAGTTATCAATAGAAGCCTCAATCAAGCTGTAAATTGGTTAATAGATGAACTTGGCTCCGATATGTCAACCTGGCATTGGGGTAAAATTCACAGGGTAAGTTTTCAGCATTCATTAAGCCTCCAGAAACCCTTAGACAGTGTGTTTAACCGCGGACCCTTTCCCATTGGAGGAGATACCGATACCCCCTGTCAAACTGCTATGTTCCCTAATGATCCATATGATAATCAAGCCTGGGCTCCTTCTTTCCGTCAAATTGTCGACCTATCAGATCTATCACAATCGGTAGCTGTATTTCCACCAGGTCAATCTGGTCAACTGGGGAGTCCACATTATAGTGACCTGATAGATCCCTGGATCGCGGGAGAATATTTCCCAGTTTTGTGGACGAAAGATCAAATCGAGAAAGCCAGCAAGGCTCGCCTAATCTTGGAATGAACAATTCGCTGCTTTTGATGAACAAAATACGAAAATATCATGGAGTTCCGAGGTTAGCGTTACTTATGGTGCTCTTGATATTTTTACTCCATATTGAACCACCGGGATTATTAAATTTAGCTTCAGCTCAAGGACCCTGTGGAGACACCTATATCGTCTTGCCAGAAGATACAATCGAAGAGATAGCAGACTTATGTGGGGTTACAGTAGATGCTATTCTGAGGATTAATCCTGAGATCACTGATCCGGAGAATCTATATCCTGGACAGATAATTAGAATCCCAGATGCTGAATCGATATTAGAAACAATCGTTGCTATTTCTCCGGTATGTGGACTTCCCGGACAGTCTATATTGGTTGTCGGCAGTGGATTTCCAGTTGATAGATTTGTCGAGCTTAGATTAGCCGAAAAGGATAAAGATTCAACTGTAATTGGAGGAACAAATAGCGACCAATTTGGCATGATTGATACTTCAATTATCCTGCCAACTACTGCACAACCAGGATCTATATGGGTGGTGATTGGCGAAGCACAGGTCAGCTCGGCGAGATTCATCGGTATATCGAATGAATTTTCAGTCATTCAACAGGCTCGCAATCCCAATACTGCCACAACTTATATCGTTCAAGTGGATGATACTTTACGCAGTATTGCGGTTAAATTCAATCGCGATCCTGAAGCGATACTATTGGCTAACCCCCAGATTACGGAAACCAATCAAATAAACCCAGGACAGATCATACGTATCCCACCAAAAGAACCTGGTACTCCAATCACAAAGATTAATCCAATTTGTGGCCAAATGGGGACAGAGGTTCTAGTAACTGGATCTGGCTTTCCCCCTGTAACAACTGTAAATTTAGGTATGGGACAATATCTGGTCTCTTATGAGGAAGCAGGTACAACTACATCCAGCCCAAATCGTACCATCACTACCCGAATGAACATCGCTAGCAGCGGTCAAATTGGTGAACTATGGGTCGTCGTTGCAGGAACAAGTACATTTCCCAGAGTCCAATCAACCTCAAATATATTCACTGTTACACCACCAATTGATGTCAAAGCACCTCAACTTTATATTTCAAAACCTGGTGATACTTTGAATGAAATTGCTGCAGAATACAAACGAACAGTTGCCGCAATCCTTTCAGTAAACCCTCAAATAAGCAATCCAAATCAATTGACAATTGGAGAAAAGATAATCATCCCAGGACAAATGGAAACTATCCTCATTACTCCAGTCAGTGGTCCTCCTCTCACCCAGATTCAAGTTGGAGGATTGGGTTTTCCCCCTTTGTCAACGGTCATTTTAGGCCTGGCTCGAGGGACAACAATTTTTAGTATTGAAGGACCAGTACCAACTGATGTAAATGGCCTTTTCACAACCGAGTATCTAATTCCTAATTCACGACCAGGTGAAAAATGGTCTGTTGTCGCAATCCAGACAGATGACATTGATGGCGAGGTTACCGCGAGATCGAACGAATTCACAATTACCCTTCCCCAACCGCCTCTCCAGTCGAGGATATCTCTTTGGCCTCTTGAGGGTCCGGCGGGAACATCTTTATCAATTGTGGGCAGTAATTTCCCATCATATGCTGAAATCAAATACTCCTTCGGTGAATCTGGTGCCACCCCATTCTTAGTCGATACGACCTGGACAGAAATCAATGGCACGTTTGCTTTGGACTTGATTGTTCCACTAAGCGCTGAAGTTGGTGAAAGCTGGACTATTACTGCAGAAGTTGTAAATGATCCACAAACCCAAGCATCCTCTCATGATTTCCTCGTTGTGGAACCTTGAGCAAGATCGTTCAAATAATCATCTTCCAAGCGCAAAATAATAAGAATTCGAAATTCAATTTCAACAAGAAAGTGCGGTTTCCCATTTAATAATCGAAGGACTTTTCTCCATCATGCAAACCACAAAATATAAACTCTTTTCCTTTATCATGGCAGCATGTTTCCTGTTTTTGGTCCTTACCTCCCTGGCGATGGTTTATTACCCTGGTGGTACCCGGTCGGCTCCAGGGACTAAAGGCTACCTCTTCTTCGAAAACTTTTTCAGTGAGCTGGGATTATCTCGCACCTACACTGGTGGTCCCAACAATGTCTCATTCTTGCTCTTTACTGCAGCTCTGGCTCTCGCAGGATTAGCTCTTACTTTATATTTCATCATTTCCCCTTCTCTCTTCTGGGATTCACGGATTACGAGAGTTTTGAGTCTCTTTGGCACCTTCTTCGGAATCATTTCCGGATTGTCATTCATAGGGGTAGCCTTCACCCCTGCTGATTTGTACCTGGAACCACACCAGCTGTTTGTACAGCTGGCATTCACCACGTTCTTTGTTGCAGTTGTCTTTTACGCCCTGGCAATACTCTTAAACCGCAGCTACTCTAACCTTTATGCATTGGTTAACATCACCTTTGGTGCGCTTCTCGGTGCTTACATCTGGTTATTATTCTTTGGACCAAGTACAAACACCTCAAGTGGCCTGATGATCCAGGTAGCTGGCCAGAAGATCATAGCTTATGCAGCCATTATCTCCGTGTTCATCCAGGCTTATGGTTCCAGGAGTATGGTGGTGATCCAATCCGAAGAAAAACGGGCTGAGAAGTTGTCAAACCAGATCTCCACTGCAAGTTGATATCTCCATCAAGTTATCAGGGTATCCAAACTTGCTGGTTTTATAAATGCCAACTTGATTTATCCTATCCCGCTAACATAGTCTATATATGAATAATGTCCCCACAATCTGACCATTCACCTTCGATTGGCTAAGTGGGTGCCTCCCCCTTTCCCGATCCTCCAACCACTTTACCAGACACATTCGCCTCTACCCAGGCGCTGAAATCCCAATCTTCTAGAATCTTTCGTAATTCGCTCTTGCTGCGCAGGTTGAACTTCGCGAGAACGTTACGCACGTGGGTTTTTACCGTCTCGGGTGAGATCACCAGATATTTGGCGATCTCGACGTTAGTAAGGTTCTGGCATGTCAAAGCGCTTACTTCTTGTTCGCGTGGAGTGAGTTCATGCCAGCGACGCAGGTTTTCCTCCGCTGACTTACGCCGGATGATGGCATTGGCAAGCAAGTCTGCTGCGATTTCGTCCTCAGGGCGCAGCTCGCGCGCTGCCAGGTCCTGCAAACCACGACCAATCTCACCCCCGGGGCGCATAATCCGGTTGGCGAAGATCAACGAGCGCAGTGCACGTCGCAGGTAAACCCACAATGTCAGACGGGGCTTCATATCTCAAACAGATTTCCCATTCACCAGAGAGAACATTTGTTCTATTCAAGACGATTGTACCGCGGTCGATAACG
>JBEQLH010000181.1:0-6479 GCA_040326075.1 Anaerolineales bacterium | reverse complement strand
TCATCGTCAACAAGGAATATAAGTGCGCTCATTGGAATAAATTTTACCGCAATATGAGAATATTAAACTGGTCTCCGGGGGGACAATCACCCTAATGGAGACCAGTATGATAAACAAGATCAGGGTAAATTAATTGATTTTCTCCACAGCTCCCATGGTTGCCCAGCCCTGCGACTGCTCACCAGGAAGGGAAATGCGCACCCATTGGCCGCGCGTTTCCAATAAATTTACCTGTGTTCCGCTGTGCAATGTAAATTCAGTCAGGTAATCCTCTCCCGGACCACTGTACAGGTCCATGCTCTCAACGACGACGATGGCTTGCGGGCTGCTGGTTTCCATGTACAGGCGGCTTCCCAAAGTGAAGGTATTAATCGTAAATAAGAGGGTTACTAAAATTAAGGCCAACTGCAAGCGTGAGCGGATTTTATCTGTGCGGCTATGCCGGTAGATGATGATCAATCCCAACATGAGCCAGAACAGTCCTAAAGTGATCAGGCTGATCTCGTTCAACGTGAACATCGATCCGCTAAATCTTAACCATTGGTCAAGCGGTGAAGCTGGCTCAGCTTCAAGCTGGTCGATGGTTTGCCCCTGGGCGAATTCCAGGTTGGCCTGGATGTCGCCGTCCCGGGGGGATAAACGAGCGGCGCGTTCATAGTTGAGGATCGCCCGACCGAGGTCGCCTTGTTTGTAATAGGCGTTCCCCAGGTTGTAAAGCAGCTCACTCTGGCTGAAACCCTGGTCGGCCAGCTGCTGGTAGATTTGGCTGGCCTGGTTGAAGCGCCCATTCTCGTAGAGCTGGTTTGCGCGCACCATCGTCTCCCGATCGAGGAGGGATTTGGCCTGTAATGGAGAGAAGGCGATCAGCAGGAAGGCCAGGCTGAGCAGGCCAGCAGTGAGGGGGATAATCAATCGTTTTTTGTTCATATCAGTGCACCTGAATAATTGTTAGTTCGGATTTAAAGTTGGTTCTTGTGATCTTTGGTAAATTTCTCCCATGGGTTATGAGAGCACTTTCTCAATCCTGGCGATCAGCTTTTCCGTATCTTTGAACATTTCGCCAGCCGTACCCTGGTTGGCAGCTGCAGGGGCGAAGCGACCCATTTCACCCAGCATCAGCGTCTCAGTGATCTGCTGGGTGAGGGAGGGAGGCAGGCCATTCTGATCGAGGAAATCAACCAGATCAGACTGGGTCATACCGGCCACAGGGTGGTTGAAGCGATCGCTGAGGTAGCCGGTCAGCGCCTGGTTAATGGCAGCAAAGGGGTCTGTCTTCTGTTTACGAGCCTTGGAAAGAAGCAGATGAGCTTTCTTCTGCGCTTTGGAACTGCGCACCAGTTCAGGGTTCTGGGATAAATAACGCTTACGTTTTTGCCAGACCACATCGATTACCAACGCGCCCACAGGGAATAACCAAAACAGCCAATAAACTGGTGAGGCGACCAGGGGTCTTTGGGCTACCTCCAGGCTCTCGGGAGCAGCCTTGATGTGGCGGATATCATTATCCGGCCAGTCGATGGGAGCGTCGCTGCCGGGTGAGTTTTGAGGGAGAGATGCATCTACTGCACCTTCAGCAACGTGAATCGCGATCGGGTTGTTGCTGACCGTCTGGTATGCCTCCGTTTGAGGATTAAAAAATGTATAGGTGATGCCAGGGATCGAGAATTCACCGGCTGAACCCGGCACCATTAATTGTTCAATCGTGCGGCTGCCTGACACCCGCCCGTTTTGTGTTTGGGTGTCCACCGTAGAGGTAGATTCATACGAGCGCCAGTTGTTAATCACCGGCACCTCTGGATCTGGTAGATTGCTGATGTTTCCCTCACCAGAGATGACCACCTTCAGAGTGACTGGCTCGTTAACCGCCAGGCGATCGGTGTCCACGCTGGTCGCAACGGTAAAATTGCCCACAGCCCCATGAAATCCCTCGGGGGCCGGTTCAGGCAGGGGACGTACATCCAGGGTGATGGCATCCGTACCCAGGCGAGTATCCGATCTGAACAGTGATCCGGAAATGTTGAGGGAAGCCGGGCTGATGGTATGTTGGCCAACCGATGTAGGAAAGAGGATGGTCTGCAGCTCCACCACCCGATACGTGCGGCTGCCGATCTGAACATCATAATCCGTCTGCTGGGTTTCGCTTTCGTTCCAAAAACCATTAAAATTTGGGGCTTCGTAAGTGGGTTGGCCGGAAAGATTTACAGCTCGAAAGAAGCGGAAGGTGTGCGTGACCTGCTGTCCGATGTAGGGATTGGGGTGATCAACGATTGATTCGACGAATAAATCTTGACCGCTGAACTCCTGCGAGGGAGGGATGATGGAATCGGGTGGCTGGTTTGGCTGTGAAGGTTGGGAAGGAGCCGCGCCCTGTGTGACCTCGATGGTGAAGGGTTGAGTGGTGTGGGTTTGCCCGGCAACAACCACGGGGATGGCAGGGATGGTGAGCTGCCCCGCCCGAGTGGGCTGCAGAACATAATGGTACGCAGCCTGTGAACTCATGCTGCCGTTAATGATGCTGATCTGGGAGGATTTGCTGGTGCTGATAATTTGAAATCCATCCAGGACGGGCAGGTTGGGGTTTGAAGCATTGGCGCCTTCCATCCTGATGGTCAGGGTCAGGGATTCACCGGTGGATAGGGAGGTGCGATCCACTTCAGCAGTGACAGGCGATTGGGCTAAGGCAGGTATAACAGCCAGGAAGAACATGGCTGATATGGCTGCCAGCACCAGTATCAGGCGGGTGTATTTATGTAGCGGAGTAAGTTTTATTGTTTTCATCAAGTTCACTTGTCTATAGTCTCAAAGTCAAATGGGGGCTGGATTATTCCCAGGATGAGGGCTGCGAAGGCCAATAACCCTCATCCTATCGACCAAAGGTTGCTTACCAGTCTTTTTCAGGGGGCATCCCGGCGAAGCCGAAGATTTCCTGGAGCTTCTCCTGCAGAGTTTCAGAGGACTGTCCGATGGCGGCCAGAAGCTGCCGGGCTTGCTCCTCGGTGAGACCCTCTACCTGCTGCGGCTGCCCCTGTCCATCCTGTCCTTCCTGATTTTCCTGGGGCTCACCGTTCTGGTTCTGGTCTTGCTGCTCCTGATCTTCTCCTTCATCACCAGGTTGATCTTGCTCACCTTGTTCCTGTTCCGATTGATCCGACTCATCCTGTGAATCTTCGGATTGATTCTGGTCTTGCTCTTCCTGTCCACCTTCGGACTGTTCCTGTTCGGAGTCTTGCTGTTCTTCGCTGGAATCTTCTTGTTCTTCCTGTTCCTGCTCTTGCTGCTGCTGTTCCTGTTGTTCCTGCTGCACCATGGCCAGCTCCAGGTTGTACTTGGCGTCCAGATCATTCGAGTCCATGCGCAGGGATTCCTTGTAAGCTTCCACAGCCTCCGGCATCAGCTCCTGTTGGAAGAAATTGTTACCTAGATTATAGAAACCGTGTTCTGCCAGTTGATCGGAAGCGGTCTGGATGGCTTGCGCCAAAAATTGTCCAGCTTCTTCAAAAGCTTCCAGACGGTAAAGGGTATTGGCCAGGTTGTAGGTAGGTTCACCCAGCTCAGGGTCCATTTCCATAGCCTGAGCGTACTTTTCCATGGCCTGTTGGTAGTCCTGTTCCACAAAAGCCTGATTACCGCTGTCCAGCGTCTTTTCGACAGAAGAACCACAGGCGCTCAAAGCCAGTGCGGCGAGGATAAAGATGGGGAGTATGAGATAGTATTTTTTCATGGTTATGTGCTCAATATTATGAAGAGGTATCCTGGTTAATTTCGCGTGAACCGCTGAGTAAACGAGGTTTCTTGATCCAGGTGTTGTAAGATGTGGGCTGCTTACTGGTGGGGATCAGCTCTGAGATGATCAGGGCCAACACTGCACCCAGCAAGAAGATTTGGAAGCGCTCAATCTTGGTGGTCTCGAAACGAGATTCCAGTTGGGCGGCCTGCAGGTCATCCAATTCAGAGGTCAATGCGACCAGCTCGCTGCCGTCAGCCGTGGCGTGAAAGTAAGTGCCGCGGCCGATTCTGGCGATCTCCTGCAGGGTGCTTTCATCCAGCCTGGAGAGAACTGTCTCTCCATATTGGTCGGTCTTGAAGCCGACCAGCGAGCCATCGGGGCCGTAGTTGGGGATAGGTTCGCCCTGGAGAGAGCCAAAACCGATCGTGTAGATGATCACATCCTGTTCAGCAGCTTTCTCTGCTTCTGCCAGGACCTCGGGCTGGTGGTTCTCGCCGTCGGTTACGATGACGATCACTTTCTGACTGTTTTGCTGATCATCAAATCCGCCCAGCGACGTACGGATGGCATCCCCGATCTCGGTGCCCGGGCGAGAGATGGCTCTTGGGCTGGCGTTATCGAGAAATGTGCGAGCCGTGTCGTAATCGGAGGTCAATGGGAATTGGATGAAGCTGGCACCTGAGAACAACACCAATCCGATCTCGTCGCCATCCAACCTGTCCATCAGATCGGAGATCTCCAGCTTGGCGCGCGTCAGGCGGTCGGGTTTGATATCCTGGGCCAACATGGATTCGGATACATCCAGCGCTACCATCACCTGCACGCCTTCCTGTTCCACGACCTGGATCTGGTTGCCCCATTGGGGGCGGGCCAGAGCGATGATGGTCATGGCGAGAGCCAACAACCAGAAGCGGGAGCGCCATTTGCGACCGTTCCAATTTACAGATTGGCTCAAACGCTGGATCAGGTTGGGATCGCCCAGTTTGTTTAGATCAACCTGGCGGCGGCGTTCCATCCAATATAGAAACAGGACAGCCAGAGGGACAAGGATCAGCGCCCACAGGATGAGAGGATTTGCAAAAGTCATTTTTGTCTCCAATAGTCAATCATTCAGCCAGTCAATTTGCTGATGACAGTTCGTATGCTTAGGGAATCTGCCGCAGCCAGGTCTTGCGCAAGACAAGCTCCGCTAGAAGGAGCAAGATGGCAGGTACCAGCAGCCAGGCAGCTAATTCCTGGTAGCGGTGAAAGGTTTGAAATTCGATGTCTGATTTTTCCAGGCGGTTGATCTCATCATAAACCTGGACCAGTTCCTGGGTGTCGTAAGCCCGGAAGAATTTTCCGCCAGTCGTGTCAGCGATCTGCTGCAAGGTGGCTTCATCGACCTGGCTTTCGGCGAGGACAACCTGCTCACCAAACAGGGTTTGCTGGGGGACAGGTACCTGCCCTGGACGGCCCATACCAATGGTATAGACTTTGATGCCCAGGGTTTTAGCTGCTTCAGCCGCAGTCAGGGGATCGATCTGTCCAGCATTGTTGACTCCGTCTGTCAGAAGGATGACAACTTTGCTCTCCGTAGAGGAGTCCTTGAGCATATTGGCTGCGTTGGCCAGACCCAGACCGATGGCGGTACCGTCATCAATATTGAGGTCGGTGGCCAGGTCCAGGCTGTCCAGCAAGCGTGAGACTACATTGTGATCGACCGTGATTGGACTCTGCGAGAAAGCTTCGCTGGCGAAGACTGTCAGGCCGATGCGGTCGTAAGGACGCTGGCTGATGAAGTCTTCGATCACCAACTTGGCAGCCTCGAGGCGGTTGTTGGGTTCAAAATCCAGCGAGGCCATGCTGCCGGAGATGTCCAGCGCCATGGAGATATCGACGCCTTCACCCCGCACTACCTGGCGGGCGTTGACCACCTGCGGCCGTGAAAGAGCCAGAATGATCAGTGCCAGGGCAAATATGCGCATCACGGGCAGCGCCTTGCGGGCGGACCTGCGCCACGATCCGGCTGCGTTTTTTGGTCTGGCCAGGCGGATGTCTGCAAAACGCAGTGCGGCGGGTTTGCGCCGTTTCCAGGCTACCATGGATATAGCAGCCAGGAAGGGCAGCAGAAGCAGTAATGTCAAAAACCAGGGGGATGCGAGTCGAATGCTCATCCGTTTGTCTCCATCAATGGGGTGTGGTTACCTTTAGGGTTGATCTTTTCATCCTTATGGCCGTTATCATTATCAAGCGCGGTCTGCGCAGGTACTGTGACTGCCACCACCCGGCGCACGCGGGGTATATACACCTGCGCCAGCTCAATTTCCGGCTTTACTTTCGCAAATTTGACCATGTCTGCATCCATCAGCAGTTCCTGCAGATCGGATTTGACCGTCTGGGAGAGCGGCGAATACTTGAGAGCACGGCGGATCTCATATGTCGTGCGGTCGACGGTGGCGATATGTAATGTTTCTTCCGTGTATTTACGCAGCACGTCCGAGGCGAGTGTGTAGTGTTCCTTAAAGCGTGCCTGAACTGGCAGGTTGAGTCCTTCAATGCGCTCCAGTTCGTCGTAAGCGACTTCGTGGGGTAGGCGCAGGTCGGGGGCGGCTGCCAGAGTTTCCTTGCGGTGCAGCCACCAACGACGTAATATCGGGGTGAGGATCAAGGCCGCGGCGAGTAAACCGCCAGCCACCCATGGCCATATTGCCGGTAGGGGTAATTCAGCTTGAGGTTTGATATCACGCAGCTGGGTGTCTCCTTCAACCAG
>JBEQLH010000353.1:0-2236 GCA_040326075.1 Anaerolineales bacterium | reverse complement strand
CTCTTTCGTGGTTCATACAACCTGGTGGATCTGGGAATGAGCGATATCCAGGTGCTCATTTTTGATGCATTTCTCTGTCTCTTATTTTTCACTCAACATAGCCTCATGGCTCGAAAACGGTTTCGCCAGTGGTTGGCGCGGTTCTTGCCCATGCAATATTCTGGTGCATTTTATGCAGTTGCCTCGGGCATAGCTGTGCTTTTGCTAGTAGTTTTCTGGCAGGAAACAGCCTCTACGCTGGTATCACCTCAAGGTCCCATTCGCTTGTTCCTGCGGGTGATATTTGTCTTGGCGATTGTGGGTGTTGGCTGGACTATCTGGGCGCTGGGTCTCTTCGTTAATTTTCGTCTCGAGCCTATGGTGGATGATCTGCGCGACAAGCAATCTGAATCAAGGTTGGTCACTGACCGGGGACCATATCGTTGGATTCGTCACCCACTTTACTTATCCTCCTTGTTGATGATCTGGTCTTACCCAGACCTGACACTGGATCGGCTGCTGTTCAATCTTTTATTCTCGATTTGGGTAATCGTAGCGATAATACTCGAGGAACGAGGACTTGTAGCGACTTTCGGCGAGGCTTATCGAAACTACCAGCGAGAAGTACCAATTCTAATTCCGTGGCGGATCCTTCCGGATATATTAATTGACAAGTCAAGCATTGGTAAGGGAGTTAGCTAGCGCGCAGCGTTTATCATGGGGGTTTAAATTGTTATGGAGCGTAGCGGAAATTTTATCCCCCCATTTCCAGATGAAGGAATTCTTTGGGTCATATTCTCTGGATATTGTTACCGCACAATTCATCCATTACTATCACTCTCAATCTTCCAATTACAAAATTGGACCTGTTCTTAGAATCTTAAACGTGCATTAACCGACTCATGTGCATGGGGGAAGTATCAGTGAACAAAAGCTGCTATAAAAGTATGATTGCCATTACAATGTAAAAAGACGTCATTCACCGTATTGTGCATCCTTGAACCTTCTTATTATTACATTGAAGGTTAATGTCCTTATACGCTATTCTGCCTACATCCGTCTCCGCCAAAGAGCGCTAGTTGGATAAGAATTATGAAATTAAAATATCAGGTGGATCATGTATAAATCAACAAAAAGAGATGTGAAAGGAAAGCTTCAACTTAAACACCGAGGATGTGAATGATGGATAACAACCAACACAAGGGACACGAACATGTAGAGGGGGAAATTCCTGAAGGACAACATTCGTCTGAAATGGAAATGGATACAAGTCATTCAGATCATGTTGGCCATCACGAGCATATACCTCCTGAAGCAGGCACTTCCTCGATGGGACATGAGGAACATACTGAGCATGATACACATCCTGCCGTAGAACAACACCAGGATCACAGTGGTCATGTAGATCACAGAGGCCACGAAGAGATGTTCCGCAAGCGATTTTGGGTCTGCCTGATTCTTTCGATCCCAGTCTTGTTATACAGCTCAGCTGTTCAGGGTTTCTTTGGATTCAGTATGCCGATCTTCCCCGGGAGCCAATTGATCACACCTGTAATATCAGTGATTATCTTCCTCTATGGCGGTATACCATTCATTCGAATGGCTGGCCCTGAAATCCGCTCTCGCAAACCCGGTATGATGACGTTGATTACTCTGGCAATAGGTGTTGCATTCGTGTACAGCCTGGCCGCATTTTTCTTCTCTCTTGGGCCGACATTCTTCTGGGAATTGGTTACATTGATAGATGTTATGCTGCTCGGTCATTGGCTCGAGATGCGCAGTGTGCGCCAGGCTTCAGGCGCGCTTAACGAGTTGGCCAAGCTCATGCCTGACAAAGCTGAACGCATTCAACCGGACGGAAACATTGAAGAAGTTTCTGCAAATGAATTACGATCCGGTGATCTTGTATTAATTAGGCCAGGGAGCAGTGTCCCTGCAGATGGTGTCGTGTTAGAAGGTGAGTCAGATATCAACGAAGCGATGATCACCGGTGAATCCAAACCGGTCAAAAAAACTCAAGGGGATAAAGTGATTGGTGGGACGATCAACAGCGATGGCAGCCTCAGGGTGCGAGTTGAAGCCACCGGCGATGATACTGCCCTGGCTGGGATTATGCGCCTGGTCGAACAGGCCCAGGAGAGCAAGTCCGACACTCAAATCCTGGCCGATAAAGCTGCCGGCTGGCTCTTCTACATAGCAGTAGGATTCGCGATATTGACGGGGATCGCCTGGACGATTGCAATTGGCTTTGAGGCTG
>JBEQLH010000180.1:0-6491 GCA_040326075.1 Anaerolineales bacterium | reverse complement strand
GGGATCATCCGGATCCTGTAAAGCTTTCGACCTTGAAAATGCAACATAAATGGCGTGCGCTTGTGCTTCAGTCGAACAGGAAACCGGATAATGGTAATAAGGAGTATCCAAGAATACATGCTCAACTTGTTTAGGGTTATATGCCTTAACACCCCGGTGACCATGCAGTTTAGATCTGGATACCGGTACCACTTGACCATTTTCCAGGTTTATCCTGGGTAAATCCTTATCCATTTTTATCAACTCAACCGCTTCCGATGAAGGTGGATCATTGCGTTTCCCATCAACATACTGGATAAGGGCCCCTTTTCCATCTGGTCGAACACCGACAATGATCGCCAATTCATCATCTGTGAGCTGGTCTTTTACAACCGGTCGCGCACTACCTGTGACAGTAGTGATTAAACCCTCGATTTCTGGATCCCAGGTCGCAAAACAACCTTCACTGTATTGGCTGGCGATTGCATCGGGTACAGAAGGAACGGTTGCGAGGCTCGTTACCAAGATCATTTCAGTGAAGAATTTACGTTTACCCAATTCATTTCCTGCTTTTTGCATTGCAGCAGGTGTTTTGAGCGATTTCCATACATCTTGAGGGACAACTTCGTTTACCAATTGGTGATCGGTGATTTCATTAGTACTGATCGCTGTGACTATTCTGCCCATGATGTCCTCATAAAACTGGTCAGAATCTGAAGCATCGATTATCGGGTGTGCCCCTACCAGGTCAAAAACATAAGCCTGCTGAGGTTTATCGTATCCAATGACTAATACTACTCTGATACTCATGGCCTGGGTTTGAACCGCTCGTAATAATGCCAATATTGGGCCGCCACGCTTTCCCTGATCGTACAAGGTCTGGTATGCGTCCGGTCCTAATCCGGGTAGAGCAAAATCATTTGGGTCTGGTGGATCTTTTTTCAATACTTCAGCAAAATAATCTAATTTCTGCTGCACATCTTCTGGTGTCGCCTGGACAATAGTAAATACAGTAGGTGAGTGTTCTAATTTAAAACGACGCCGAGCGTTAAAAATCATCGCCTCCCGCCACCGGATGGGTTCATTAAATTGGGCAGTGGTTATTACTACTTCGGTATCCTGTCCAGGCTGGTCATATACTAAATGACCGGATTTGCGAAATTTATCTAACAGGTTTTCTGCAAACACCTCAAGAAGCGGGGTGGATTGAGCGGGGACGTAGGCAAGGTTAATTTGTCGCCACCAAGAATGAGCAAATTGTAAATTGGGATCAGCTTGCCATGTATTCATCCTGGTAATCCTTCCTGGTCAATTAGTCTACAAATAAGAATCGATCGACAACTGTAAATAATTTGCATTCTGTTCAGAAGATTCATTCCCATTAGTATCCTCAATTTTTTCTATCTAGTTATTTTAGTATCAGATTTTTATGGATTTATTGCACATGAAGTATTTTAGCAGAAAATCATGAAATTTTACCAAGGCTTCCATATTTATCCTATTTTCGATTTGATCCTAATCCTTGATATTCATCGAGTCTTGCGTCAAAGGAAAATATTCTGTATACTGGTCCCTATCCTATAAAGTAATTGTGGAACATAGAGGTTAAATTATGACCGAGCTCCTTTACCAGATGGATAGTTATCTTCAAGAATTCAACTCAACCGTTTACAACATCGATTCAGAGAACAACAGCCTCATGTTGAGGCAAACAGCATTCTACCCTGGAGGAGGAGGTCAACCCCCAGATCGCGGTTGGTTAACTATTGGTACCAAGCCATTCGAAGTAGAACGCGCCCGCAAAATTGGTCCGGACATTGTACATATTATTCATGGCGAGATTCTCGAACTTGAAATCGGATCATCTGTGGCTGGAAAGATTGATTGGGATCGCCGATATCAATTGATGCGGACACACACCGCTATGCATATTTTGTGTGGAGTCATTTTCCGAGACTACCGCGCTTCTGTAACTGGGGGTTCGATGGAACCCATGGCAGGTCGCATGGATTTCGAATTCGAGACTATGCACAAAGATCTAGTGCAAGAAATTGAAGCAGCCATCAACAAGGAAGTTGACAAAGCTCGTCCAGTCCGTGTTGATATTCTACCTCGTGAAGAGGCATTTCAGATTCCTGATTTGATCCGCACCAAGATCAACCTGCTCCCTGAAGGGATTCAACAAGTACGGGTGGTTGAAATTAACGGTTTGGATATACAGGCAGATGGTGGCACACACGTCAAGAATACCTCCGAAGTTGGGAAAATTAAGATTGTGGACTATAAAAGCAAGGGCAAGATCAACAAACGTATTTACGTTCGCTTGAGCGATTAAATCGAAGTGGAACGCAAAAACGTCGTCATTTGTGGGGCAGGAATTGCAGGAATAAGCACCGCATACCACCTGGCGGTTAAGCATGGTGTTAAAGATGTCCTGCTCATTGACGAGCGCCCACCGCTCAGTCTGACAAGCGATAAATCAACAGAATGTTATCGCAACTGGTGGCCTGGACCTGGAAATGCCATGGTCTCATTTCTGGATCGCAGCATTGATTTACTCGAGGAACTTGCCCATACAAGTAATAATTCATTTCATCTCAACCGTCGCGGTTATCTTTATTTAACTGCCGATAAAAGAAAAATCCCCTCCATGGTTGCACAAGCCCAGGATTCGTCAATCTTAGGCGCAGGGCCTCTCAGAATCCATCGTGGTCATGCAAACGACCCAACTTATCTTCCACTTAAACCAAGCAGTTTTAAGGATAATCCAATTGGGGCAGATTTGTTCTTGGATCAAGATCTGATCAAGAAGAATTTTCCTTACCTTACGGAGAATGTCGTCGCTGGGCTTCTTGTCCGCCGGGCGGGCTGGTTCAGCGCCCAACAATTAGGCCATTTACTTCTTACTGAAGCAAAAACGCATGGTGCTCAGCTGCACGAGGGTCATGTGTCAGGAGTAGATCTAAATCATGGTAAAGTCGCCGCGGTAAGATTGGAGGGCGGCGAGCGAATCCCAACCCATCACTTTGTAAATGCCGCGGGACCATTTCTTGGTTCAGTTGGCGAAAGCTTCGGCGCCCAGCTACCCATTTTTAACGAGCTGCACCTCAAAGTATCCACCAACGACCACCTCCAGATCATTCCCCGGGATGCCCCACTTTTGATCTGGAATGATGCTCAAGAATTACCCTGGACTGAAGAAGAGAAGGAATTCTTGGACGAGGATGAAAGTTCACGCTGGCTGCTGGATAAATTTCCTGCTGGTGTTCATACCCGTCCTGAAGGTCCACCAGACAGCCCAATTATCTTAATTCTCTGGGAATATCACACACTGGAGGTAGATCCAGTTTGGCCGCCGCCTCTCGACCCAGATTATCCTGAGATCGCCTTGCGTGGTCTTGCGACGATGATCCCGGGCTTGAAATTATATTTCGATAAACCTCCCCGGCCATTCCTTGATGGTGGATACTATACAAAAACTCGAGAGAATCGTCCATTAATTGGTCCCTTGCCAGTAGAAGGAGCCTGGGTAATTGGTGCCTTATCAGGTTATGGTTTAATGGCTTCTATGGCAGCTGGAGATTTGCTTGCCTTACATATACTTGGTAAGAGCCTTCCGCAATACGCACCAGCCTTTGATTTAAATCGCTACCAGGATCCCGCCTATCTAGAATTACTCGACAATTGGGAAGACTCCGGTCAATTGTAGCCAGGCTTCTTGTCCACCTACGCCATGATAGCTGCTCATCAATTAAATTACAAATTCGGAAAACAGGATCGGATATGAGCGAAATTGTTGTTGCGCTATTACAAATTTGTGCCAATGGAACAGATCAAGCCAGCAATCTCTCCAAAGGTGTGCAGTTCTGTCGCCAGGCTGCACAGCTGGGTGCTGATATTGCCCTATATCCTGAGATGTGGAATATCGGCTATACACCATTCGATCTCAAAGAACCTAATTCACTTAAGGAATGGCAGAATCGAGCAATTGATCGAGATTCTGATTTCGTGATGATCCATCAAGAACTTGCTATAGAACTCAATATGGCCATCGCCTTAACATACCTGGAGAAATGGCCTGGGTCTCCCCGCAATGTCGTCTCCCTCATCGACCGCCATGGAGCAATTCAATTCACTTATGCAAAAGTTCACACGTGTGATTTTGATCCGATGGAAGCAGCTCTCACCCCCGGAGAAGATTTCTATGTTACCTCGCTGGATACAACAAAAGGAGATGTGAAAATTGGGGCATTGATCTGTTATGATCGCGAATTCCCTGAAAGCGCCCGAATTTTAATGCTGAAAGGAGCAGAGCTCATCCTGACTCCGAATGCGTGTGAATTGGAAATTAATCGCCTTAGTCAATACCGTTCACGAGCTTTTGAAAATATGGTCGCCCTGGCGATGGCAAATTATCCCATCCCTCAATGTAATGGTCATTCGCTTGCCTTCGATGGGATCGCATTTGATGATAATGGATCAAGGGATATGCTGGTAGTTGAAGCCGGTCAAACTGAGGGTGTTTATCTGGCGAAATTAGACCTGAATGCGTTGCGTGAATACCGGCAGAAGGAAACCTGGGGGAATGCCTTCCGCAAGCCTGACAGCTACCACATCCTGATTTCAGGTGATACACGCGAGCCATTCATCCGTACTGAAGCCAGACGATAACCAACCCACTTATTTGACAATTTTGGAAAAAAACATGAGCAACCTAAAAAATGATTTTCTCATCGACCGCTCAGTAATTTTCTTAAACCATGGCTCTTTTGGTGCCTGTCCGAGACCCGTGTTTGAGACCTACCAGGATTGGCAAAGGCAACTGGAGCGCCAACCAGTAGAATTCCTCGGTCGCCGAGCGATCGACCTTCTTGCAGATGCCAGGGGTGAATTAGCTCAATACCTCAACGTCGATACTGACGATGTGGTTTATTTTTCCAACCCGACCACAGCCATCAATATGGTCGCTAGATCTCTAAATCTTCAACCCGGTGATGAAATCCTCGCCACTGACCATGAATATGGCGCCATGGACCGCACATGGCGTTATGTCTGCGAGAGGACCGGGGCAAAATACCTTCAACAATCTATCCATTTGCCTGTCACCAACAAAGAAGATTTTCTCGAGTCTTTCTGGGAAGGGGTCACCCCAGAAACCAGGGTCATATTCATCTCCCATATCACCAGCCCGACTGCATTAACTTTTCCAGTAACAGAAATTTGCCAGCGAGCCCGTAAGGCAGGGTTGATCAGCATTGTAGATGGTGCGCATGCGCCCGGTCATATTCCATTGGATTTGATGGCTATTGACGCTGATATTTATACAGGCGCCTGCCATAAATGGCTCTGTGCTCCAAAAGGTGCCGCATTTCTATACGCTCACAAAGATATCCAACCCATACTCGTTCCCCTGGTAGTTAGCTGGGGGTACCAGAGCGAGAAACCAGGTTCATCTCAATTCATCGATTATCATGAATGGCAGGGCACTCGTGACCTGGCTGCTTTCTTGTCGGTTCCATCTGCCATTCACTACCAAGAAGAACATTCCTGGGACATGGTTCGTGAACGCTGCCATGAATTGGCCTGTCAGGCCAGGTCCGAAATTAACAGGCTAACGAATCTGGATGCACTATCCCCTGACTCGCCAGATTGGTTTTACCAGATGGTCACCTTGCGTCTCCCCTCTGAATTCGACCATGAATTGCTCAAAGAGCGATTGTATAATGAGTATAAGATAGAGGTCCTGAGCCACCTTTGGCAAGACCAACCATTTATCCGGTTGTCATTCCAGGCATATAATGATGCCTCCGACCTGGATAAGCTGGTCGAGGCACTTAAAGAAATTAATTAAATCTATGAGAATGGAGAACAGCAATGAAAGTGACCGAAATGTGGAAGAAAAGTACTAAACCGACCGTATCTTTCGAGCTTTATCCCCCCAGAACATTAAAAGCAGCTGAAAAGTTAGAAAAAACTATTGACATTATGGCCGCGCTAAAGCCGGATTTCGCTTCTGTTACTTTTGGTGCAGGCGGTTCAACTCGGGAAGGATCATATCAACTTCTGGAGAATTTAAAAGTAAAAAAAGGCTTGGATGTTGTCAGCTATTTTGCAGGTTATGGGCTAGGACCTGAAGATATCACCTCTGTTCTGGACAGCTATCAGGATTTAGGTATCGAAAATATCCTTGTTGTGCGTGGTGACATTCCTCACGATCTTGAGGGATTTACCCCACACCCAGAAAGCTTCGTCCACGCATCTAGTTTACTGGAATTCGTCCGCCCAAAATACGATTTTTGCATGGGTGTTGCAGCCTATCCCGAAGGTCACATTGAGGCTGAATCCAATGAGAAGGATCTTGAATATTTGAAGTTAAAAGTGGACCTCGGCGCAGATTACATTATCACCAATTATTCTTTTGACAATAATTACTTTTTTGATTTCGTTGAACGCTGCTATGAAAAAGGGATCACTCTACCAATCATCCCTGGCGTTATGCCCATATACAGTGC
>JBEQLH010000179.1:0-6500 GCA_040326075.1 Anaerolineales bacterium | reverse complement strand
ATCCCAGTATGCAATTTCATCGACCCGGAATTTAACATCTGGAGTGTTTGCTGATCCAACGAAGACACCGAATCTTCCCTCGCGATGGGTATCGTCGGCGATCTCCTGCAACAGATTCCCATTTGCATACATGGAAATCATGGTGCCGTTAGCCAAAAGGCCGATGCGGTTGGATTGTTTATTGCCAGCATGAATGTATTCACTGGATGTCCAGTCGACCAGCGGGATGTATTTCTCTCCATTCCACCTGCGCAGTGAATACTTGCCATCGCAAGAAATTCCATACAAATATCCAACGTAGCCTTTATTTGTTTTCGCGGCGCGAAACATCATGCCGTACTGGTCTAATCCGGAGCATTGAGTTGTATTGGCAGTCATCTCCAGGTAGAAATCACTGATAACTGGCCAGGTGAGCATCCATCCGCTGTATTTATCTGGATTGAAGGCGGTCATGACCAATTGTGAGTCTTTAACCTCAAAGGATACATGATCGTCAGTGTAAAGCGGCCAACTGTTCCCATTATTGAATGGGTCATAAAATTCAGGATCACCCAAACCAGCTTTTGGATCACCAGCTGGTAATGTTGCGGTTGGCGGAGGAGGTGATGTGGAGGTCACTGTCGGAGTTTGGGGAGACTCAGTTGGTGCGGTCGTCTCAGTTGGAGTGGGAAGCACAGCAGTCTGGGTTGCCTCTGGTAGGGTATCGGTTGGTGCAGTGGGAGTCAGCGTTTCTGCAACCTCAGTTAATTGAGCTACGATCGTCTCAGCAGCAGCAGTATATGCAGCTGATTGATCGACTGGTGAAGGTTCAGGCGAGGCTGGCAGATTACAGGCAACCAGGTTGATTCCTATGAATACCATGACAAATGAGAAAAGTGATTGGTGAATGCGCATATTTATTCATCCTCTCAATTCAAAGAATGTGATAGGTCCAGATTTGTGTTAAATCCTATTATATAACGTGTTTCCTACAGATTTTGTTCCAAGTCCTATTTTATGAAGAATTGAGTATTAGACAGAAACTTGATTCTGAGAATCAATCAATCCGGATATTCCTTGGAACCCAGCTGGTCAGATAAGGGTTCGTTTATTAAATTCTTGCCAGCAGATCAGCTTTCTTCTGGCTGAATTCCTCGTCGGATAATATGCCCATCTGATGAAGTTGATCCAGACTTGCGATTAACCCAGGGAGACTCTCGTCTGGCTTGAAGTCCTCTTCTCCCTGCTCAATCCGTTCCTTGGCGTTCAGCATAGCGGTTTTAAAATGAATCGGTTCATCAATCCGGCGGAAAAGATTTGCACCTAATTCGCTTGCGGTCAGGATTTCGATATCCCCAAAGTCGAACAGCCGACCCATGGCGGACTGTTCCATTTTTACATCTGTTACTTTCACTAATGATGAGTCAGTAACGTTCTTGTTGAGGATACCTGAGATTTGGATTACCCGTCTATTGGTGATGATGTATTGACGATTCATCCAACCCATAATATCTCGCACCATGGTTGATAGAGGGAGCAAAAGAAGAATTGTACCTATCGCGCCGATTAACAAAGCGAATTCAGGTAGATACGTTCCGGCGATGATCGTCAGCGCGATTATGATCAGGATGATTACGATCTCAAGAACTATGGCGCTCATCAGAATAAACCAATGCTGGTGAGCGACCATGATGATCTTTTCCCGGTCACCCAGTAAACTTTCAACATATCCGCTCATATAGTTCCCTCGCAATTTTGGGATAGAATTTTATTCGTCTCAATCTCACTTGACATGGGTAAATGTGATTAGATTATAACTTCGATTTAACGAAAAACCTCAAAAAGCAGCATTATATTTACATTCCAAAAAACAATGCTGTGAGTAGGATTATGATTCTTCGAGATCGTGATTCGTATAAACATAATCTCGATGATTTCGTAGGAGGTTATAATCCTCGTCACTCTAAAAGGAAGTCAGATTATTTGTGAACTGGCAAATACAAGCTAACCGCTTTATCCACAACTTGGAACGGATCTTTGATTGGATTAAATATCGCTTCGGTCCACGGTTCAATGGTGTGGTTCCAATAATGATCGTCCCCTATCTGGGTTTTGGATCACCGGAGTTCATTGAGCTGAGCGGTCGAGTGATCGAAGATAAAGGTATCGCGCCCTCTACAGATACAGACCACATCATTAAAAATCTTCTAAACATGTATCGAAGGTTTGAGAGCGACGAGATCCCAAATGCCCGGGTTATTGCCCGTTTTCATGGTCTGGAGCAAGAGGTTGTGGCGGATGAGGAGGGCTGTTTTGAAGTATCCCTACATTTGGATCCGTCATCAGCTGCTGACTTTGGTAGACAGGATGTTGAATTAGAATTATTGGAGCCGAAGGGTAACCAGACTTCCGCAGTAAGTACAGTTGGACAGGTGCTGATCATTTCACCTGAAGCAGCATACGGCGTGATCAGCGATATCGACGACACTATCGTCTACACAGGTGTAACAAGCCGGTTTAAAATGGCGTATACAGTGCTTCTCAAGAATGCCTACACCAGACTTCCGCTGGAAGGAGTCGCTGGTTTCTACCATTCACTGCAGGAAAATTCACAAGGGAATGAGAAGAATCCACTTTTCTATGTATCCAGCAGCCCATGGAACATGTACGATCTCTTTAAGGAGTTCTTTGAGATCCATGATATTCCCTCTGGACCCATGTTCTTGCGTGATTGGGGTTTTGAGCGAGATACGGTGTTTACGGTCAAAAATCGGAATTACAAGATGGATGTGATCAGCAAGATTCTTGACAGTTTTCCAGATCTGAAGTTTATCTTAATTGGTGACAGCGGGGAGGAGGACCCGGAGATATATACGGAAGTGATCCAATTGGATCCCCAGCGGATTCTGGCTGCTTACATCCGCAGTGTGAAACATGATCCAAAGCGTGAGAGTGAGATCCAAATATTGGCTGATCAGGTGGACAAAATAGGCAGTGCCATGACTCTGGCAAAAGATACTCAAGAGATGGCAGAACATGCCGCACAGCAGGGCTGGATAATCTTACCCGCGACTCCTCAACCAGGAGAGTAACCGCTCGGGCTCCCAGGTGTTGATCACATGTTTTGCCTCCACCCATCCTCTACGGGCAGTGGCTATCCCGAAGTGCATTAAATCTAATTCCTCAGGTGAGTGAGCATCCGTGTTAATGCTCAATAGAATACCCGAATCGATTGCTTGACGGGCATGAATATCATTTAAATCAAGGCGTTCAGGATGAGCGCTGATCTCCAACGCGATTCCACTTTGTGCAGCTTCGGCGAAGACAACCTCCATATCAAGGTCAGCTCCTTCCCGGTCGGGGATCAAACGTCCGGTAGGGTGACCGATCACATCTACATGGGGGTTGCGAATGGCGTTGAGCAATCTTTGCATAATCTGCTCTCTTGGCTGTCGCAGGCTAACGTGTAATGACGCAAAAACAATATCAAGTTCTGCCAGAACATCATCTGCATAGTCCAGTGATCCATCAGCCTTGATTTCAACCTCCGAACCCTGTAATATCAAAATGGAATCCCCTAGTTCCTCTTGAACAGCATCTATCTCTGCTCGCTGATCCTGGATGTCTTCCAAAGTAACCCCTTGAGTGATACCAAGACTGGGAGAGTGGTCAGTGATTGCCAGCACTTTATAGCCGCGCTCACGAGCGGCTAGCGCCATTTCTTTGATCAATACTTTGCCATCACTCCATGGAGAGTGGGTATGGAGCTCAGATTGGATATCGCTCAGCTCAATTAACTCGGGTAAATTGCCTGATTGGGCTGCTTGCACTTCACCGCGGTCTTCACGCAGCTCAGGTGGTATCCACGGAATGCCTAAAGCAGCATATACCTCCTCTTCACTTGAACAAAATGTTTCGGTCCCGTCTTGATGGGTGAAGGAATGCTCAGAGAGAGATAAACTTTTCTTCAGGGCCAGCTCACGGAGACGAACGTTGTGATCTTTGGAGCCAGTGGCGTACTGCAGTGCGGTACCAAAGCGTTCAGGAGGATGGGCCCACAGTTGAACGCGCAGACCATTTTGAAACTCTACGCTGGATTTGGTCTCTCCACTCCCGATCACGCGCAGCACATCGGGAAGGTTGGTAAAGCCTTCCATGACAGGTGAGGAGTCATTTGTTGACACAAGTAGATCTAAGTCCCCAACAGTTTCGCGCATCCTGCGCAGACTGCCTCCGGCGACCGCATTTTCAACACCGGGTATTTTGCTTAGTGTGGCAAGTATCTCTTCTGCCACTGGCCAGGCTTTCCAAAGAGGTGTACGAGTGGTCCGGCGGGAAAGCGACTCAATCCCTGCCAGGATTTTGGCCTCCGATTTCTTTCCCATCCCAGGCAGTGTTTGTAATTGACCAGCCCGAGCTGCAGCTTCTAATTCAGCCAGATTGGTGATTCCAAGTTCTTGCCAGAAAAGTGCGACTTTCTTCGGTCCCAAATCAGGCACCTCGAGTAAATCCGCCAGACTGGGGGGAACTTCCTCCGAGAGCTTATCCATGAACTGAAGATGGCCGGTAGAAAATAACTCATCGATCTTATCGGCGATCGCTTTTCCTACACCGGGAATATCGGTCAGCTTGCCTTCCTGCCACACGGTATACACATTCCCCCCATAATCTCTCAAATTGTCTGCCGCCTTTCGATAGGCCAGGATTTTGTAAATCACCTCACCTTTGATTTCCAACAAATTAGCGATGGTTTGAAAGATATCAGCAAGTTCTTGATTTGAGTATCGCTTTTCTGTCATAAGAAATGTAGCATACCATATTGCTCGATTCATTGAAAACGATTGCCATTGTTTTAACATGAAGAGATTAAATCGAACTGCGAGTGCAGAGGAATACAATATTCTCATAATTTACAGATTGTTTAGTAGAATAAGGGTGCGGGGCTGGAGGATAATCGAGCGACCGGATATATCATGATGAAGCATATGAAGCGATCAATTAATATTTGCAATTTGGGTAGGAGTTAATCATGCCTCAAAAGTGGAGCTGGGTGGGATTTCGACGAACTTATTCTGGTTTTATAAGAAAGAAAACATGGATTGGTTGGTCGATCATAATATCCCTGGTGTTATCTTTGGTAATTATCAGCTCCGTGGTTTCTGTTCACAGCCAGGAACTTGATACCTTTCCAAAGTGGTCCAAGGTAGAGATCGAATTCACAGGACCATCCTCGTTGGGAATGGGATCCCCTAATCCATTTCAGATTGAAATGGATGTGACTTTTAATGGTCCGACCAGCCAAACCTTCACTGTCCCTGGTTTCTATGACGGGGATGGTGCAGGAGGTTTGGATGGCGATATTTGGAAGGTGCGATTTTCTCCCAACACCGCTGGGACATGGACTTACCTCACTTCGAGCACAGAAGGATCGCTCAACGGTCTGAACGGCACATTCCTGGTGAGCGATACCAGTGGATGCCAGACCAAAACGCTAGGGGGGCTGCCTAATTTTGCTTGTGTGGGACGGTTGGAATATACCGGTGAGCATTATCTGAAATTTGCTGAAGGCCCTTATTGGTTGAAAGGAGGAGTAAATGAACCGGAGGACTTCCTGGACCCCACTGTAAATGCCGGATTTGGCAGCAAGTTTGCTGCGGTCGATTATTTGGCTGGAACAGGGATTAATTCGATATACCTGATGTTGACCAATGTGGATGGGGACCGCCGGAATATCTGGCCGTGGGTGGGGGATACACAGGATGAAGCGAAACTGAACCATGAGCGTTTCGGTGTCGCTAAACTCGAAGATTGGGAGGACATTTTCACCTATCTCCAGCAAAAAGGTTTGGTTCTCCATATTATCTTCGAAGATGACCATGCCTGGACCGGTTTCAATCGTTCAATGCTCTACCGGGAAATTGTGGCGCGTTTTGGTCACCACAATGGTTTATTTTGGAATCTGGCAGAGGAATACAATGAGGTATATTCTGCTGATGAGATCAAAAACTATGCACAAATATTGACTGACCTTGATCCCTATGATCATCCCATTACTGTTCACCACCAGGGTGGGTTGAGCAATTGGGACCCCTTTGTTGGTGATTCCCGTTTTGACCTGACCAGCTTTCAAACCAGCACTAGCCCTCAAAACAGCGCGGCGGTTGATTGGTTTACCAAAGTTGAAAATTCAAGCAGAATCATACCGGTCGCCTTTGATGAGTCAACTCGAAACTTGACCTCGGCTGACCGCGATATGTTCCGCCATATCGCCTGGTCTATTTACACTGGCGGGGCAAATATTGAAATCTACACCAGGGTATTCGGTTCAACCTTCCTGGATTATGATTTAATCTTTGAGGATCTAGCGCGAGCAAGGAAATTTATTGATGACTTGATGTTTTGGGAGATGAGACCAAAGAATGATCTGCTGCTCAGCGGTGATGGATATGTTTTCACCCAGTTGGGAGAAACTTACCTGGTCTATTTGCCTGATGGAGGTTCAATATCTCTAGATCTATCAG
>JBEQLH010000178.1:3180-6514 GCA_040326075.1 Anaerolineales bacterium | reverse complement strand
TTCCACGCCCATTATATGGCCAATGCCGTTCAAATCGAAGCCGGTCATCTGGATGGTCTCTGTAAAAAAGCGAAACAGCATAATCTGGCAGTCATGCTGGGCTGTATCGAGCGTCCTGGAGATCGGGGCGGGCATAGTTTATATGCCAGTTTGGTTTACATCGATCCTACTGGCACCATCCAATCCATCCACCGTAAGCTGATGCCAACTTATGAAGAAAGATTGACCTGGTCCATAGGGGATGGACATGGGTTACGTGTGCATCGCCTTGGTCGGTTCACTGTGGGCGGTCTCAACTGCTGGGAGAATTGGATGCCGCTTGCCCGGGCGGCTCTTTATGGACAGGGAGAAGATCTGCATGTGGCTGTGTGGCCGGGTGGTGTGCATAACACCCAGGATATTACCCGTTTTGTGGCTGTTGAAGCTCGTTCCTACGTAATTTCTGTGTCTGGTCTGATGCGTAGTTCTGACATTCCAGCTGATACTCCGCACCACTCAGATATAAAGGCTGGTCCCACGGATATCTTTGCCAATGGCGGTTCTTGCATTGCTGCGCCCGATGGCAGCTGGATTGTGGAACCGGTTGTGAATGAAGAGCGATTGATCGTGGCAACACTGAACCATAAACGTGTTCGCCAGGAGAGGCAAAACTTTGATCCGGCTGGTCATTATGCCCGACCTGATGTCCTAAAGTTAACAGTCAATCGCCAGCGCCAAAGTACGGTTAACCTGGTTGATTGAAATATCATTTCGTTGAAAGTTTATTTTTCAGATATATAATATTCACTGTAAATTCAGAAGGTAATTGATCTCGATTCAACTCTAATAAAAACAGAGGGTATCCCATTAATATTAATTATCAAATTCTAAGATAAGAATTGGGAAGATACAAACATGCCAGAAGTAAAAGCTCATATCTCGAAACGAGGACTCAGAACACCACGCGCAGCAGCGATTGCCGGGATTCTCTTCGCAGTATTGATGGTCACCAGCTTTATAATGATCCAGTTATCCATCCCTGCTGATTCAACAGATTCGAGTGATTGGCTGGAAGAGGAAGTCGGTAATATCAGCATTGCGTTGAGCTTGCTGCCTTTTGCTGGGATCGCCTTTCTTTGGTTTATGGGTGTGGTTAGGGATCGGATTGGCCTTCTGGAAGATCAATTCTTTTCGACATTATTCTTCGGTAGTGGACTGTTGTATCTGGCGATGAGCTTCGCTTCCGCGGCCATTGCCGGAGGCATCCTGGCAGTTTATGTTTTCGACCCTGACGCATTATTCACAAGTGGAATTTATAGTTTCTCCCAGGGGATTATCTATAAATTCAGCAACGTTTTTGCCATTCGCATGGCTGGCATGCACATGATTGTGTTGGGTACGATATGGGTTCGCACTGAGGTGATGCCGCGCTGGATGGCACTGGCCACCTTCCTACTGGCAGTTGTGTTGCTGGTCAGCATTCAATTTTTACCTTGGGTGACTCTGGTCTTTCCCGCCTGGGTTTTTCTGATCAGTGCATATATCCTGGTACTAAACTACCGCTACGAGAGACAAGATGTGAAGATGGATGGCATGACTGTGAAGAATTAGCGCACACAATTCGGAGTGTCGCTGCGCATTTGTTGGCTCGAATAGAAAAATTCCCTACGGTATTTGGGAGTCTGGGGTGATCCACCAGGTTAGTTAATGTATGATCGTACTTTGTGGAAGCCAAATTTAAGGATTATTTCAACATATAGTGCCTGAGTCACAGAACCGTTTTAGTGATCTCAGTGTTCTCTGTAATAAATAAATAGATAAAGGAGAAACAATCATGACAGATATTCTAGAATCATTAGCCCAATTATCGGTGCTGGTTTTTGTGATCGGCAGCATGTTCAGTTTAGGTTTAAGCCTGACTATGAAACAGATTATTGATCCGCTCAGGAATGCCCGTCTGGTCATCCTGGCATTGGTGGCCAATTTTGTTTTAGTACCCATCCTGGCCTACCTGATCGTCCTGATTTTCAATCTTGATGATTCGGTGTCCACCGGCTTGATCCTGCTCTCCACTGCCGCTGGCGCACCTTTCTTACCCAAATTGGTGGAAGTGGCCAAGGGCAGCACCGCCTTATCGGTCGGGTTGATGGTATTGCTCATGGTGGTGACCATCATCTACCTGCCCCTTGTATTGCCCTTGCTGCTCAGTGGTGTAGAAGTGAACCCCTGGGACATCGCCAAATCGCTGATTATCATGATGCTGATTCCTCTGGCGATCGGTCTATTCGTCCGGGCTCGCTACGAAGAGGCGGCCGCTAAAATGCAGCCAACCTTCGGTATGGCCGCCAACATCGCGCTGCTGACGTTGGCTGTGCTGGGGTTAGTGCTCAACTTCAGCAGCATGATCGCTTTGGTCGGCTCTATGGGCATTTTGGCCGGGGTCATCTTCATCCTGGTTTCACTCGTTATTGGTTACTTGCTGGGTGGTTCAGACCGCGGGGACAAGAACGTCATGGGGCTGGGGACAGCGCAGCGCAATATCTCGGCCGCCCTGGTGGTCGCGGCCCAAAATTTCAGCTCGGATGTGATCACCTACGTGATGGTGATCGCCATCATTGCCTTGGTGGTTCTTATGCCCGCAGCTGGTGAATTGGGTAAACGCATGCAGGCTGCTGAGCCAGCCGAATGATATTGGAATAATAATGACAGGTGATCCAGACGCTCAAAATGATCCTGGTCAGCCCAGTACCTCGGGGACCGATAAGAATCGCTGGCTGATAGCAGCCTTTGTAGTTGTAGCACTCATTCTGGTGGGAATCATCGCTTATGCGATGTTATCTACAGCCGGCTTCTTTGCTGATCCGGAGCCAACCAATCCAGCGGTTTTCATCACGATCGCTGAGCCAACCCAGGGGGCGAGGCTAGATATCACCTGGCAGGTTGAGGTGAAAGGACTGGCAGGTGGGCTCTTCGAAGGCAACGTGGTCGTCCAGGCACTGGATGCCGCGGGAAATATACTGGCTCAAGAACCAACAACCATCCAATCTCCCGAGGCTGGTATCGGTGGTGCTGGTCCCTGGTCTGTAAACCTCAACATCGATGCTGAACCTGGAACTCAAGGACAGATCTTCGCTTTTTCAAACTCCCCGGTTGATGGCAGCTTGATTGCTGAGGATCAAGTTGACGTGGGTTTTGGTGAATCTCCTGCCGCGGATGAGCTGGTCAAGGTGGAAGACCATCTTTGGACGCTTGATTCGCTAAATGGGAATCCACCGATCGAACACACGCTCATCACCCTGCAGTTCGAGAATTTCCAGGCATCGGGCTCGGGAGGCTGCAATAATTACCGCACCAG
>JBEQLH010000178.1:1630-3080 GCA_040326075.1 Anaerolineales bacterium | reverse complement strand
CTGGCTGATGCAGACGCTAATCTGATCGCTGAGCAGGTCATCACTGGCGCGTTAGAATTTCCAATCCCATATTCCGTGATTTATAACCCGAAGGAAATTGTTGATAACCACACCTATGCAATCGGAGTCCGCATCGAGGACGATTCAGGTAAATTACTTTTCATCAACCCAACTGCTTATCATGTCATCACTGCAGGAAACCCAAATGAGGTTGACGCGATAGTTGAAGCGGTTCAATAAAGATCATCCAGGATATGGAATAATTTTCCTCACGGAGATATGCATATGAATTTCGACAATATAGACTTTTATCTGATCTTTGACCTGTTTATGCTGCTGCTGATCGGTATGGGGCCGAAAATCGCTCTGGTGCCGTTCCTGGACTTAACCAAAGGGATGGATGGCGACATGCAGCGCAAGGTTGCACAGCGCATGGTACAGACTGGCGTCACTACGGCCTTAATTTTGGTCTTTCTGGGTTGGCTGTTGATGAGGTTGCTGCACTTCTCGCCTGGAGCAGCAAATATTGGTGGCGGTATTGTATTGCTGCTGCTGGCTCTGCACATGCTGGTCAGCCCTGGTAAAGAGGACCACCATGATAAGGCAACTGGTCGTGATGCGATGCAGATGGCGTTGTACCCACTGGCGGTGCCTTACCTGCTCAACCCGGCCGGCATCGCCGTGCTCGTTATCGCCTCCGGAGACGTCGCTGCCAGCGAAACCAATACTTTAGCCATGCTGGTTATCCTGGTTGTTCTGGTGCTGCTGATGGGTGTGCTGGATTGGCTTGTCTTCACCAAGATCGACAAGCTGGCCAAGCACCTGGACCCTTCTCGGTTAGCTGTCACAGAGGCAGTGTTTGGTGTGCTGCTCGCCGCTCTCGCTGTGCAGCTTATGCTCGAGGGTTTACATGATTTAGGCATTATCTCGATGCTCTCTTCACACTGAGGGGTACCTCAACTGACCCGACTCCCAATCTTGCACAAATTATCTGTACAATTGAACCGCTCACCTCATCAGGCGGGTGGTTTGTTATAAGAAGGACCGACGACCAACCATTTTCCTGATGTAGATTTCTCGCACGCAGGGGGTCTGTGACCCCTGTCATGTCAATCCCGCAGGGTCACAGACCCTGCTCGAGCATAAGGATTTTAACCTCAAACTCGAACCGGCAGTCCCAATTCGGCTTCCTTTTGCTGCTCTTTGGGGGTCTGTGACCCCCATCCACGTCAATCCCGCAGGGTCACAGACCCTGCTTGAGCAGAGGGATTGCTGCCTCAAACTTGAAGTGTCAATCCCAGTTCGGTTTCCTTTTCTCGCTCTCTGGGGGTCTGTGACCCCTGTCCATGTCAATCCCGCAGGGTCACAGACCCTGCTCGAGCATAAGGATTACTGCCTCAAACTCGAACCGGCAGTCCCAATTCGGCTTCCTTTTGCTGCTCTTTGGGGG
>JBEQLH010000178.1:0-1530 GCA_040326075.1 Anaerolineales bacterium | reverse complement strand
TTTGGGGGTCTGTGACCCCCATCCACGTCAATCCCGCAGGGTCACAGACCCTGCTCGAGCGGACAGATTACAGCCTAAGCAATCGGGTTCGCCAGCAATGAGACCTTCTTAGAAAATCTGGGTCCTATTGGTTAATTTATCGGCTAGGTAAAGATGGTCTCTGCTGGTGGTTAATCTGTACCCAATAATTGGATCGGAATCAAAAAGTCACCCGGCACGGGTGACTTTTTGATAAATTTAGTTACTTGTAAACGACCCTAGCCAGCTAAACTTTATTCAGCAGTCTTCTCGATCAGCTCCGTCAGGGATAGCTCTGTCCAAGGGACATATTGATCCATATCTAGACCCAGTTTTTGGGCTACACCGCGTCCGTAATCGGGATCTGCTTTGTAGAAATGCACCAATTGTCTGGCTTTGATGCGCTCCGGAACCCCATCCATCGCTTCGGCAATGTTGCTGAATAACTGCTCCTTCTGGTTGTCATTCATCAAACCGAATAAATTTCCGGGCTGAGTGTAATCATCGGCGCCATCGCGGTGATCGTAGCGGTCAGCTTCGCCGGAAATCTTGAGCGGGGGTTCAAGGAAGTTCTTATCTTCCACAGGTCCACCCACGCTGTTCGGCTCATAATTGACCGCTCCACCAAAATTGCCATCAAAGCGCATCTTACCATCTCGGTGATAGGTATTGACTTCCGAGTGTGGATGATTAACATCCAGGGCAGCATAATTAACGCCGATGCGATAACGGTGTGCATCAGCATAAGACATGATTCGGGCCTGCAGCATCTTGTCGGGAGAGAAACCAATACCAGGGACGATATTGGAAGGCTCAAAAGCAGCTTGCTCGATCTCAGCATGGTAATTCTCGGGGTTGCGGTTGAGTTCCATTACTCCGATTTCTATCAGCGGATATTCAGCATGCGGCCAAACTTTGGTCAAATCAAAGGGATTGATATGATATGTTTCAGCTGCTTCTTCTGGCATGATCTGGATGTTGACTGTCCACCTGGGGTATTCGGCTCGCTCAATGGCTTCGAAGAGGTCACGCTGTGAGCTTTCGCGATCTCTGCCGACCACTTCCGCTCCTTTGGTGTTGGTCCAGGTCTTGATACCTTGTTGTGTCTTGAAATGCAGCTTGATCCAGAAGCGTTCACCCTCTGCATTGATGAAGCTATAAGTGTGACTGCTGTAACCGTTGACGAAGCGATAACCCTGCGGCAGTCCCCGATCACTGAATAAAATCGTGACCTGATGTAAACTCTCGGGTGAGAGCGACCAGAAATCCCACATGGCAGTATTGGAGCGTAAATTGGTTTTGGGGTCGCGCTTCTGCGTATGGATGAAATCGCTGAATTTATATGGATCACGGATGAAGAAGACCGGCGTGTTGTTGCCAACCATATCCCAGTTGCCTTCATCAGTGTAGAACTTTACAGCAAAGCCGCGCACATCCCGCTCAGCATCGGCAGCGCCACGCTCACCAGCAACCGTGGAGAAACGTAACAGACAGTCAGTTTGTTTGCCGACT
>JBEQLH010000177.1:0-6573 GCA_040326075.1 Anaerolineales bacterium | reverse complement strand
GTACCGGATAGAGGATGGTACTTCGACCTGGTCCGGATGGAGGAGCATTTACAAAAAGACTCTACTCCCGCCACCCCTGCCTTGTCATTGATTTACGCCCTGGACCTGCAACTGGACCACATTTTAAACGAAGGACTGGAAAGTCGCTTCTCTCGTCACGAGGAGATGGCTCGGTTAGTGCAAGATTGGGTACCAACCCATGGTCTTGATTTCTTTGCCACAGAAGGCTATCGATCCACTACGGTGACTGCAGTAACAAATACCCTGCAGATTGACATCAACTCATTAAACGCCTTCCTATCATCAAGGGATATGCTCATCGCAAATGGGTATGGACGTTTGATGGGCAAGACTTTTCGGATCGCGCATATGGGAGAGACTAAAAGCAACGAAATCAGCAGACTTTTGATCGCATTGGATGAATACATCTCTCAACATAAACTAGCTGCCAATTAATGGAAGGAAACATCTTTGTCCAAGATTGAAGAAATCACCCTAGATAATGCGGCTTTCGGCGGAGAATCTATAGGACGCCTCTCCGATGGAAGAGCGGTTTTTGTCCCGTTCAGTATTCCCGGTGAAACCATCCGCGTAAGAATTACTCAGGATAAGAAGCGCTATGCCCGCGGTCAATTGCTGGAAGTCATCGAACCTTCCCCTTTCCGGGTTGCACCGCGTTGTCGACATTTCGGAGTTTGCGGGGGTTGTCATTATCAGCATATAGCATATGAAGAACAACTGGTCATTAAGCGGAAAATTCTCAAAGACCAGTTGGAGCGCTTAGGGAAATTATCCAACCCGGTAGTCGAGGATATGGTCGCTTCTCCAAACATCCATAATTACCGCAACCATGTCCAGTTTCATGTCAGTGAGAAAGGAAAACCCGGATTTATCCAGGCAGACAAAAGAGGGGTTTTAGAGATAAGTGAATGCCACCTGCCTGAAGAATTACTCAATAGGATCTGGCCGCTCTTAGAGGTTGAACCCAAGACAGGGATATCTAATCTCGGACTGCGCCTTGGAAGGGATGAGGATATCCTGTTAACTCTTGAATCCGCCGATGTTTTTGATGCGGAATTTAATGTAGAGTCTCTTCCGGTGTCCGTGGTGCATCTCAGCCCCCAGGAGGTGCAGATTTTAGCAGGAAGCGCATATTCGGTCATGCAGGTTAAAGGGAGAAATTTCCGGGTTTCCGTCGGTTCTTTTTTCCAAGTCAATTTACCTCAGGCAGAAAAGATGGTGGCGATGATTGAAGAATTGATCCCCGAAAATTGTGGGACGATTCTTGAATTGTACGCAGGTGTAGGATTGTTTAGCGCTTTTATTGCCGCTCGGGTTGAAAAACTGGTGGCTGTCGAATCTTCCCCTCAGGCAAGCGAAGATTTTGTCCAAAACCTTGATGATTTTGACAACATCGAGCTCTATCAAGGCACGGTTGAAGAAATCCTGCCTCATTTAGATATCCAACCAGAGATCGTACTATTAGATCCTCCCAGGGCAGGGGTCGATAAAAATGTGCTCGAGAAAATTATCTCCACCTCAGCGGGACAAATTGTGTACATTTCCTGTGATCCAGCCACGCTGGCCCGGGATTCCAGGATGCTGGTCCAGGAGGGATACAAACCGGTTAGATTCATCCCACTCGATCTTTTTTCACAGACCTACCATATCGAAACCTTGAGCCATTGGATTAAATCATAATCGAACAATCGCTTGACACAGAACAAGTGTTCTGGTATAAATAGAACACTTGTTCTTGTTGTTTAAATCAAGGAGATGATTATGGAGACGAGTTTATTAAATCTGCCTGCTCTGAAGCGAGAAGATAGGAGGGGGATGTTCCCGGGTTATAGGGAAAGTTCACTTACCGAGAGACGGATACAACCAAAGCGAGCGATCACACCCAGTCTGTACACTATCCTGGACACTTTTGGTGCTTTTCCGCCATATTCGCTGGTGATCGGATTAAGTAAAGATGGTTTACCTTTCATGCTTGACCTTGACAATCCAAAATCAGGTTCAATCCTGGTGGTGGGCGAAACTGGCAGCGGAAAGACTCAGCTGCTGAAAGTAGTAAGTACCTCCGCCTGTCTGCTCAATAACCCGCAGAATGTCAGTTTGCATGTAATATCCAAGAAGGCGAACGAATACACCGGTCTGTTTAACTTCCCACACTGCCAGACTTTGCTGGACCCTTATGACCGGGCAGCTGGAGAGATGGTTATAGAGCTGGCCTCAATTACTGAACAAAGAAGAACAGGCCGCGAATTAGGCAGCATGATGATGCTAATAATTGATGATTATTCAGGCATTTCACGGATGCTCAGCGATTACAGCGTTTACCTGAATCTCAAAACGCTGGTATCTCGTGGGCCAAAATCCGGTATTTGGCCAATTATTTCAATCAACCCCAATGATGTCCATGAAGAAATAGGTCACCTGCTGCGCTCTTTTGGAACCTATATTTTCGAGAGATCAACCAACCAGACACAATTCGCGCCTACACATAATCAAGCGATCGATTCAAGGGATGATTTCAATGCCAGCTTCGATGTGATTATCGGTGGAAGATTAAATCCAATCATCAATTTGTCAGTTTAATTCATTTTGGAAGGAATTATCTATGAATGTCGGAATGCTGTGGTTTGATAATGACACAAAATCTGAACTGCCTGCCAAAGTCACCCAGGCGGCAGATTATTACAATGATAAATACGGGAAACACCCTAATTTATGCTACGCTCATCCGAGCATGGCTACTCCAAGCCCCAAATCCACCAAGGAAAACCAATCGATTAGCTTGGGGGATATCGAAGTACGTTTGACAAAATCGGTGCTTCCAAATCACCTGTGGATTGGCATCAGCAGCCTTGATGGAAACACGGTCACGTGATCTCTGCGATCAAGAGATCAACGTTAATATCTACACTCATCACCCCGGTTTTCGTCTCTGAATCGATCTCCAATAACAAGCGATAGATCGTATCCAACTGGTTTTGGGAGAAACTGCGTGCCTGGGCGCTGATCTTTCTTGCCACATAGGGATGCAGCTTCAGCCGACGGGCAATATCCCCTTCCATGCCATTGTGATCCATTATTTCTCTGGTCAGGAGCAGCAACCTGAACTGGCGCACGATCATACTGAAGATTCGCATCTGGTCCTGGTCTACCAACAGCTGATGGAACACGCCGATAGCGGTCTTACGGTCCCGGTTGCCCAGTGCATCGACCAGCTCAAAGATATTTCTTTCCTCAAGCAGGGGGGTCAATACATTAACGTCTTTCTCTTCAACCGGTCGCGCATAATTTACATAAGTCAATAATTTTGTGATCTCCTGGTCTGCCAGGCGAAGATCATCCCCCACCAAAGATGCCAAAAGACCAGCAGCTCTTGGCTCGAATTGACCACCGGCTTGTCCGGCGCGAGCCATGATCCAACCTGTTAATTGAGATCCCCTGATCACCATGAATTCTTTAATGAACACCTTTGCCCCCTTAGTGTTAGCCCACTTTTGCAGCCAATGTGTTTTTCCTTGTCTTTTATCCCTATCACTCAACAGCGGTCGATATTCAGCCAGGATAACGGCATTTTGTTCCGGCATCTGCTCCAGCAGTGTTATCAATCTGCTCCGGTTGGATTCATGGCTCATGTAGGTTAGTGGGTGGCTGAGGACAATCAAACGGCGGTCTGCTGCAAAGGGCATGGATTTAGTTGCTGTTTCAAAGCCCTCGATTGAAAAATTACGTCCATCCATCGTCGTCAAGTTCATATCGACAATGGAGGGATCGCCCAATCTCGCTTTCAGGATGCCAATAGATTCAGTGATGGCAAGCTCATCATCTCCATGAAACACATATATAACTGGTTTCTTTTCAGGCTCCATGCTCAATTCCGGGTCGTGATGCGGTGCGCCTTCATCCTCCCTCTGCGGCTGGCTACGATCTCGATCACCTGTAAATCACCTGGCTCTGCGGAGGTTGTCACACGCTCCTGCAGTAAAAACCCCAAGGGTTGTGAAAAGATCAAAGCCAGGGTGGCAAAAAACATGGCGAGCGGTAAACGCTCCAGTTTGTCGCGAGTACGCTGGCCAACACCGAACATGGCTACAACAGCTGCCAAGCCTGCCAGGACACCAGAAGTAACGAAATTGGTGCCGCAATTTCGATGCACAGCCAGGTTCTTTTCCCCATCTCGCAGCCGGGTGAGTGCCTCCTCGACCGCCTCGTAGACATCTTCAATGGACACATCCCCAATCAACCAGAACCCGGCAGTATCCGAATGTCCGGCTAAACTTTGTTTTGGATATCGCTTCGAAAGAACGTGCAGGGTGGCATGTTCAAGTCCATGATTGCGTCGAATACGGGAAACGAAAGGCATATCTATTCCAGCCTTACTTGTCATTGATTTGCTTTCTGTCATGCTCTTCTCCCTCTTGCTGGGGTTTATTGTCAATGAGTATTATAACCGCCCACCGTTCACCGAAATTATTTCGTCACAACATTCAAATGCCAATGCTGATAAACACTCACGTGTACGAATTATATACTTCGTGGTTAGCGTCTACACATAACGGAGTTCACCATGGGGGCCAGATTTGAAGCGGTGAGATGCACAACAGGTTGGTTTACCGATTACCCCTCTGGTAGGCTTCGTATGTCTCTAGCAGCGTTATTTGGATCTGGTCTGTAAATCGGTAGATTTTGCGGAATATCTCGCTCCATGCCTTTGGAGTTTGGATGCTGGAATCTTCATAAACCGTGAGCATTGCATCCAGAAGGACATTGCGAAAAAACAGGAAGGCGCGCGAAGCTTCCGCAGCTGATAGCCCCCTACGCCAACCTCTTGAAGCGTATTCAAACCCCAGCGATCGTGCCTCAGAATCGTCATACTCACCATCTGAGGCCAGGGACTCCAACAACCCATTAAGTAAAGCTCGCCCACTGCGCCGGTATTGATTGCGCGCCTCATCATCCAGCTTCTCGTACCAGCCTTCAGTCTCAAGCCGTCCTTCACTGACCTGGACCCTGATGTTTTTCAAGGCTGCTTGCACGACCAGGTGGCCTTCATCCAGCCCTTCTTCCCGGTGTGATTGGATCCACAAGTCGACCTCGCTGCGTCGATAACGCCTATGTCCACCCTGTGTGCGGTGTGCAGGCAGGTGACCTCGATCCGACCAGTTGCGGACGGTGCTGGGATGAACCCCTAACAATCGAGCAACTTCACTCAAACTCAGCCATTCGTCTGGCATTTATCTATTTATTCCTTTCATAGTGGAATTTGTCGCGCAATCTCCCTGTTTCAACCCAAAAGGAGTTCTAGAAATCATACTTCGCCGGCTATAGCTGCCCGCTCAATTACAGAATGGCTGTCAGCCTCCTCACGGAAAGCGGTGACATCGATCCGGCGTAAGAGAATCAATGAAATGAACAACAGGAAAGCCAGGATGATGAAGACGAACACATACGCATGGACTGGATTTTGTAATACCTGGGTCAGAATGTCGCGCATCACACCGCTCAACAATGCCCCAATAAGTCGCGAAGCGGCATTCGCCATGCCCCAGGCGCCGATAAACAGGCCAACTTTGGCAGCTGTGGTCATATCCAGCATGAGAGAAAGGTTGGAAACAGTTGAAAGCCCCGTACCGGTGCCTAAGAGAATAACACCAGTATAGAAAACAGTAGTATTAATAATGAATCCACTGGCGGCAATGAAAATAAAGCCTGCTAACGCAATAAAACCACCCCAGAAGGCAATCGTCCTTTTGCTGATCCTGCGTTCTAAGGCTCCCGCAGCTACCAAGGCAACCAGGGTAAATGCTCCCCAAATGGCAGTGATGCGGGTGGTGTCACGTACCGACATGCCAAAAGCCTCACCTCCATAGGGTTCGAGTAAGATATCCTGACCAAGAAGAGCGATCAATAGAAGGATCAGATAGACAAAGAAGAGGGTTGCCTGTTTGTTTTCCAAGATCGTGTTAGCCAGGACCCGCCAGGAATAACGTTCTTCGCCGTTCACACCTTTGGCGGGAGACCGTTGTTCAAGTTTGATCAATCCCAGCATCCCTAATACAAAAGCGATAATTCCAACAATCCAAAATGATCGCACCAAAACCTGAGGCGAATATGGGTCAACCAAGCGGCTTATCAGGAGCGAGGTTGAGATGATCCCGATGATCATCATGAAAAACATCACTGAGATCGTCCGGCCTCGTTCTTTCTCGCCTGATAATTCTGTCGCTAATGAAAAATACGATACGGTGGCGAAATTAAATCCCATTCCCCATGCTCCGAAGGCAACCAGGCCAAACAAGAGGCCAAGCCAAAAGTTTTCAGCCAAGAGGAAGGCCGCCAGAGGAGAGAGCATTACACCTATTACACAAAACACCAGTCCCAATGCTATGTATGGAGTCCGCCGCCATCCCATGAAAGGATGGCTGTCTGAAAATGAACCGATAAAAACCTGGATGGGTGATAGTAAATATGGCAGCGAGGCCAGAACAGCAACCAGGGAAGCTGAAAAGGCCAACTCTTTAATCATCACGCGGTTCAAAGTGCTGTTAATCGGGACCA
>JBEQLH010000028.1:8150-18872 GCA_040326075.1 Anaerolineales bacterium | reverse complement strand
CCAGCAATGAGATTCACTGTCTCCGAGATGCAACCCGCGGTGGGCTGGCGGCGGCGCTCAATGAATTGGCCTCCGCTTCCAGGGTGGGGATCAATTTTGAGGAGGGATTAGTGCCCCTGCGAACCGCGGTGAAAGCTGCCTGTGAGATGCTGGGCATGGATCCGTTTTACGTCGCCAATGAGGGTAAGCTGGTCGCTATCGTTAATGGCGAGGTGGCTGAAGATATCTTAGCCGCCATGCAAAGCCACCCTTTAGGGAAAGATGCCGCGTTGATCGGTCATGTGGTAGAAGACCACCCAGGAATGGTCCTTGCCAAGACTGGGATTGGGGGTTCACGAGTGGTAGATTTACCTGCTGGAGAGCTGCTGCCGCGCATCTGCTGAAATACTAAATCGGGAGGATATTGCTGTATCCGTATAAAAACCCAAACCTAATTAAAGCATTAATTGAAACCAATCCCGTCATAAGCGGGGTAAAATTGAGGGGAAATTAACCAAAAGAAATTATTGCAATTCATCAAATCGTGAGATTACAACCACGCAACCGTGGTATGTGAAAACGGCTGAGGAACACGACAATGAAATTGATGCCCGCTCGTCTAGTTCTGTTCATCGTGATGACCATTCTCCTGGTTCTATTGGTGGGTTTTTCCGGCGTTGCTGTGGCGCAAACCGATACTCCCGACATCGACCAGGTGGATACTCCCGACATTAGCCAGGTGGATACACCCATCCCACCAACCGTCGAACCGGAGCAGGAAAAAACGAACCTGCCAGAAGACGAACCCACATTTACCCCGGAATTCCTTCACACCCCAGCCCCAACTCCAGCCGCGTCTGTGACAGAAGAGAGTGAAGAACCTTCATCCACAAAAGAGCTTTTCACCATAGAAGGACCTGTCTCGCAATGGGTATCAGACTTAGCTTCTCAATATGGATGGGATCAGATCTTCTTCCTGGGTCTTTCAGTTGAGGATTGGATCAACCTTGCTCTATCGATTTTGTTTTTTATTCTAATTTTCGTCTCTGGTAAATGGCTCATCAACCGGGGTCTGCGAGAGGTTTTTAGACGCGCTTCCATCGAGGCAGGTGAAGAATTTCTCAAGATAATCAAGCCGCAGATAAATTGGTTAGTTTTAACAATTGCCTCGCAGCTCAGCCTGGCAAGATTGACTTTTCTCAGCGTTGAACTAAGAATCATCCTCAATCAAGTATTTTTTATCGCTTACTTAACCATCCTCACCGCCATCCTGTGGAAAGCGGTCGGATTCGGAAGCGATGTAATATTGAGGCGCAACAGGACTGAGGAGGATGTCAAACGTCTGCAGCCTATTTATATGGTGGTCAGACGCCTGTTTGAAGCTCTACTGATAGTTGGTTATTTCTCAATTATGCTCAGCTATTTTGGCATTGATATAACCGCCTTCGCAGCTGCTTTGGGTATCGGTGGCCTGGCCATCTCCCTGGCCGCTCAAGATACCTTGGCAGATGCCATCGCTGGTTTTCTGATCTTGATTGATCAGCCTTTCAGGGTTGGGGACCGCATTGAAATCTCCGGATTGGGCACCTGGGGGGATGTGGTTGAGATCGGCACGCGCAGCACGCGCATCCGCACCCGCGATAACCGCCTGGTGATCGTGCCCAATTCCGCCATCGCCAAAGACCAGGTGGTCAATTACACCTACCCTGATCCCCGTTACCGGGTGCAGATTGAGTTAGGCATCGATTATGGCAGCGATCTCAAACTTGCCCGCCAGACAGCCATTGATTCCGTTCGCCAAGTGGAAGGTGTGTTGACAGATAAACCGGTGGATGCCTTATTCGTCGATTTCGGCGATTCGACGATCACCTTCCGCATTCGCTGGTGGATCGACTCTTACGTTGATACTCGCAGGATGTTCGACAAGGTCAATGAAGCCCTATTAAATAGTTTTAACGAAGCCAATATCAGTATGCCCAATATGACCTACGATTTAAACCTTAAAGTTGACGACCAGAATGTGAAGGAGTTCTCAGATGCTGTCCAGAAGGATCGCTCTGAGAGAGGCTCCGGTAAGCAGGAATAAGATTCTTATATAAAACGAAACAGCCCGGGTGACCTTTGGGTGTCTGGGCTGTTTTCTACCTCCATGATTATGACCTAAATCAATCACCTGGCAATGACGAAAGCGCCTCCGATCCGGGCTTCTCAACTGGTTCTAGAATTATTTCCGCCTTATGATTTTGGTTGTCCTCAATATTCATCAACGCTGGAATAAAGTACCCCACCACAGCGAGCAGAATGCAAGCCACACCACCGATCACGTACCAGCTCTGCACGCCAATCGCATCTGCCACCGGACCGGCGATAATTAATCCCAGCGGCGCCATCGCCGAACCAAGGCTGCCGATCAGCGTGAATACCCGACCCTGCATCTGTGGATCCACAGTGGCCTGGAGAATGGCATTAACAGGACCATTGACGATCGGAATCATTGAAGCGGCGAGGAATGCGCTCAGCACCGCCAACAAGAACAGATCCGAGGGGATCAAGCCGATCAGTGAGAAGCCGATTCCCAAACCAAATAATCCCGCCATGGTGGTCTTGATACGTTTATTAAAACCACCCCAGGCGCCCAAAACCAAACCCCCCGCGATCATACCAAAACCAAAAGCGGATTCGATCCACCCTAACTGGAGCACGCCGCCCTCAAAGTGTTCAGTGACGAGAATAGGCATCAGCGATCCGGCTGGTGTTAGCAGGAAGTTAACCATCATCGCCATCGCCATCAACATTAAAAGACCTGGCCACGAACGGACATAACGTAAACCTGAACGAAAATCTTGCCAAAAAGTGGGGGCTTTCTCCGGTGAAGAAAGATCTTTTCGCTGTGAAACTTCTGGAATGCGGATCAAAGCCAGGGGTAGGACAGCAAAAGCAGCCGTCACCACGTCGATCATCAAAATAGCCTGGATAGGGATTAAGCTCAGCAAAATTGCACCCAGCGGCGCTGAGATGATATTCAAGCCTCCTTGAAGCATCGAGTTCAAGCCCTGTACCCGAGTAAGCTGCTCTTTGGGCACCATCAACGAGGTGGCAGCCGACATGGCCGGCCAGTGGAAACTTTCCCCAATACCCCTCACCAGCAATAAGCCGTAAATCGTGCCGATACCGACGGCATCAATTGCAAATAGATATGCCAGCAGGAGAGTAGCCACAGCAATTGCTGTATCTGCTGCCAATATAACCTGGCGTCGCTTCCAGCGGTCGACCAGCGCACCAGCGAAGGGTCCCAGCAAGATCTGAGGTATGAGCCCAATTAAAGTAGCGATAGCCAGTACGGTTGCAGAGCCAGTCTCCAGGGTAAGCCACCAGATCAATGCGAACTGAACCAGCCTGGTGCCGAACAATGAGATCGCCTGTCCACCCCAGATGGTGAAAAAACGCGCTTTCCAATTTGTGTCGTTCCATGATGTAGTTATCATATGACCTCTGCTTGATACAACTTCGTTCTTTAAATAAAACAATGCAAGAATAACAATAATAATACATCATATAACAATTATGTCAATAGTGATATTGAAAATACTAATATTAGTATCAATATCCATTAATATTGTGTTTGATAATATAAATTATTTTGAAGATAAGCTCAAAGCCTATCAAAGGGATTCATCAGCCCTGGGGTCCGCCGGGTATAATTGCCGCTATGACACTCAAGGTACACTACGTGATCGATCCCCAAGAGGATGCATTGGAGATCTTGCGTTCTGAACTTCAATCCAACATCCATCTCACTGCGGGAAACGAAATTCCTCCCCATTCCGATTGCCAGATCCTAGTCAATGGTACACCAGAGCCTGAACATCTGCAAACCAGCTCCCGTCTCAACACTTTGATCATCCCCTACGCGGGCGTGCCGGTCAAAACTCGCACCCTGTTGTTGGAATACCCCCAGCTAAAGGTTTACAACCTGCATCATAACGCCGCGCCAACCGCTGAGATGGCAATCGCCCTCTTAATGGCAGCCGCCAAGTTCCTGGTTCCTTTCGATCGTACCTTCCGAAACCACGATTGGACACCCCGCTACCAACCCAACCCATCCCTGCTCCTGGAGGGAAAGACCGTTCTAATCCTGGGATTTGGAAATATCGGCCAGCGAGTAGGACGATTCTGCCAGGCTCTGGGTATGGATGTGATCGGTATCCGTCACCAGCCCACAGCCTCTCTCATCCCAGGTGTGCACGCCGATGTACACCCGCCACAAGACCTCGAGCAAATATTACCCCGTGTCCACGCATTGATCATCACGCTGCCCTTTACACCGCAAACAGAGGGGTTGATCGGGGCCAGGCAGCTTTCTCTGATGGTTCCTGGAGGTCTGGTGGTTAATGTTGGACGGGGATTAATCATTGATCAGGAAGCCCTTTATCATGCACTTGAAGATGGCACCCTGAGTTCAGCTGGTCTGGATGTCTGGTACAACTACCCACAAACCACTGATGAAAGAACCAGGACACCACCGGCTGATTACCCTTTCCATGAACTGGAAAATATCGTCATGAGCCCTCACCGCGGCGGTGGATCAAGTGAGACTGCCAGCCTTCGAATGCACCACCTGGCCCAGCTGCTCAACGCCCTGTGCAATGGCGAGCCAGTGCCAAACCAGGTGGATGTTAAAACCGGGTATTAATAATCAAATATTGTACAAGGAGTCAAAATGGCCACCAAGTTGATCAAGCAAACCGTCGGACCCTGGCCGATGAATGCCTATATCCTGATCGATGAAGAGACAATCACCAGCGCCATCGTCGATCCTGGTGCACAACCAGAGGCGATATTGGCTCATGTCGAAGGTACTCAGGTCAAGGCGATCTTGATCACCCACGGGCACGCCGATCACATTGGAGCCTTGGAAGAAATAAAGGAAGCCAGCAAAGCGCCAGTTTACATCAATCCGGATGAGGCACAAGCATTTGAGCTGGATTTTGACATACCTGTTCAAGATGAACAGATCATCCCAATCGGCACATTCAAGCTGCGCGCCATCCATACCCCCGGTCACACTCCTGGCATGACTTGCTTCGATCTGGGGGATGGCCGGATTCTGGTCGGGGATACGATCTTCGTTGGTGGACCTGGCAAGACCTGGTCAAAAAAGGATTTCGCCACCACCATGCGCACCATGCAAGAGATCGTCTTCACCTGGACTGACGAGACCCAGTTCTTCCCTGGACACGGTCCCAGTGGCGTCATCGGTCAGGAACGTCCCGCCTTCGAATCTTTCGTGGCGCGCGGTCGGTCAGGAAAACTGTACGGCGATGTGACCTGGGAGTAACCCATGGCATGATTCTATTCCTGCCCTACCAAGCCTATTTTGCAGGGTGGCTTTCCAAAGACGCCGAATATGAGGTGCATAGGTGCGTCGCACTTCTAAAGTGCGACGCACCTGCGCAGTTTATGAGGTATGAATATTATGAACAACGAGGGACATTTCCGGAAGCTCGAAAGGATGTATCTTTCAGCACCGATCAACGAGTACTATTCACCAATGGTTGAGATTTCCCAAGGCCAGGCGGTCATCCAGACTGAGGTAAAACCTGAATTCTTCCATGCTGCGGGTTCTCTCCACGGTTCGGTCTACTTCAAGCTGCTGGATGATGCTGCATTCTTTGCGGTAAATTCACTCGTCAAAGATTTCTTCGTTCTTACTGTCTCATTTAATATCTATCTGACTCGTCCCGTAACAGAAGGTGTCCTCATCGCCCAGGGGCAGGTAGTCAGCCGATCAGTAAATTACTACGTTGCTGAATCAGTATTAACTGTCAACGAAAAAGAGGTCGCCCGGGGCAGCGGCTCTTTTCTGCGCAGCCGAGTTGAACTGGCTAGCGTTGAGAGCTACAAGTAAACAACGCGCCCAAGATTTATGAGAAACCGAGTTTCTCAACATCACCGGTAGGGGCGAAGCAGCCCATCTCGATTGAATACTCAACAGGTCTATTCTGGCTGCTTCGCCCTTACTACAGGGATCCAAGCAGAAGTGATTTATTCGCTTGCAGGAGTCTCTGACCCCCGTTTTCCTGTACGTAGAACGGCTTTGGAAAGCCGCAATCATCTCGCTGTTTCTTGTACTGTTTTGGGTAAATCCTCAAGATGAAATAGAGGAGTGAAGCACTCTTAGTTCAAGGATTTAATTCCAGCCGCGCCCAGACAGGGCGGTGGTCAGAGCCGCGGTCACCTCCCACAACCTCCGCCTCGGCGGCGATGATCTCTGGGGAATGAAAAATGTAGTCAATCCGCTGTACAGCCAGGTTGACACCCGAGCGGAGCTCAAATCCACGAGGGAGTAAAAACGTGTGGCCTAATCCCCAACCCCGAACCTGAAAGGCATCTAATAAGTCAGACGTCATCTGGGTGTATGCGGTGGTCAAATTGGTCATATTACAATCACAATTCACTATTGTGGGTAAATCTCTATCGGCTATGGCCTGTTTAATCTTTGCGATCTGGTCCAGTCGGGCGGCTGCCAAACCCCGTACTACGCCCACATCCCACGTTTCCAGGAATAAGAGGATGCCCGGTTTCGCCAGGTGGGCATTGATTATATGAACTGGGGTCCCACGAACTTGTACGATCAAGCTTTGAATAGGCCAGAGCTGTGTGGGGTATATCTCTTCCGAAAGGATTGGGTGAGCGCTGTAGATGGCCAACCCGCCAGGTTCGTAATACCATTGATAAGGGTATCCACCATCCAGAGCCAAGCTAAGCTGTCGATCATGATAACTGGTGACTTCCTGAAGCGCCAAGACATCGACCTGTCGGGAACCCAGAACTTCTAACCATGGCTCAATCTCGGTGTTGGTGTGCAATAAGTTAAATGTGAGTACCGATAGAGGTTTCTTTATTTCCACAGTCTGAGCACTCTTCGGTAAAAATTGCGAGCCGTAGAACCATAGGAAAAGTGCGACGGGAATGATCAGCAAAACCAAGCCTGATTTAGATCTATTGCGGTAAACCCATGGTCCGAAAACCAACAGCGGGGCAAACAACCATACACCGAGATAACTATAAACCAGTACAAACGCTGACTCATCACTGGTTAGCTTTCTGGCGAAGAGCCAGAGCAGCAAACTGGCAGCATAGACCCACAAGGAGATGTCTAAAATGCGAGCCGCGGGATGTTCGCGAAAAACCGCTTTCCATGTGTCTGGTTTCATACAACACTTCTTTAGGACTGCAGCCAAGGAGCTATGCTTATATTTGAGCAACAATAAGTATAGGACACTTTCAGGGCACTGGACGGGGATCAATTAGGAGAATATAATAGAATCTCACCAGAAAGTGCTTATATTCTTAGTTTCAATATTGTGAACCCAAGGAGAGACAAAATGAAAAAGAAAATCACGATCATCCTGGTACTTGTGTTGCTGGGAACTATGGCGATCGGTGTCTTGTCAGCTTCTGCTGGCAGCGGACTGGTCGGATTGACGATCAAAAATAGAACTGACCAGGTGGTCTTCGTCAGCTTGCTTTCACCGGATAATTCAGCTGTTTATTGGCTGGACGTTCCTGCTGGTGAGACGATGTACTTCACTGTACCGCGGGAAATCTATACACACACCACAGTAGCATGCGGAAAAACTGCCACGGGAACAGTGGATATCACCCACCTGACCACGCTGAGCTTCACCGCTTGCGGTAAGACTCCCCCCAATCCGGGAGAGCGTTCCATCGAAAAGATCCACTTGTATGACACGCCCGATCGAGGTGATTTCAACTACCGGGTCTACGGGATCGACTGACATTTAGCCTTGCGTAGGCATTGTCCTGAGGCTCAGCCCTCAGGGTTTATAACTTTCGCAAGGTTTAAGTTCATTCCATCTTCTCCAACATCGCATACAGCATCACCCCTGCCGCCACCGCCAGGTTAAGTGATGTGACCTCCCCGCGCATTGGCAGGCGGATCAAAGTCTGGCAGATTTTCGCCTGCTCGGGTGTTAACCCCTGCCGTTCACTGCCCATTATCAGGATTGCGGGGAGTTCATATCCTGTAACCTGCAAATAATCGAGCTCGCCTTGAGCAGAAGTGCCATATACATGGATGAAATGGATCTTAACCCATTGGATGAATTCGGGCAGTGAAACCCTTGCTACTGGGAGGCGGAAGATAGCCCCCATGCTTGCCCGCACCGCCGTTGGGTGGTAAGCGTCTACGCCTTCACCGATCAGAATTAACCCGCTGGCGCCAACCGCATCAATCGTGCGCAATATCGCCCCCACATTGCCGGGATCCTGTGGGGAGACGCATGCTGTTCCCCACGAGAAGTTCTCAGGGTTCAAATCGGCGAGTATCACCTGAGGCTGGTGCACGACCGCCAGGATACCCTGCGGATTTTCTTTACTTGCTAAAGAAGCAAAGACCTCCGGGGAGGTGGGGTAGCAGGCGATACCGTGGCCAGAGACCTGGTCGATCATTTCCAGGGCAAACTGGCTTTTAAGCAGCTCAGGAGCGTAAAAAACAGTTTCTACAGCTGCATCAGCTTCAATAGCTGCACCCACATGGTGAATGCCCTCCACCAGGAATAGAGCATTGGATTCCCGGTATTTCCGCTGCCGCAGCGCCCGCGCCGATTTGATATTGGGATTTGAGCGACTGGTGATTTTATCCATAACTTTTACAGATTCAATCAGGTTCATCCCCCATAACTTTAGATCTTCAAATCAAGGAAAACAATGGATGTCCTGGCTTTGGATTAACGGGAGGGTGGGGTTAGATCTGTCTCGGCACCCAGGCCATAACGGTAGTACCGCTGCCTGGTTCAGAGGTGAACTCGACTTCCCCACCGACTTTGTGGGCGCGCACATGCATATTAGAGAGACCATGCCCGAGCGTGACACTCATCTTGCGTAAATCAAAGCCTCGCCCATCATCTGTGATTTCCAACATGACCCGCTCCTCGCTGGTCATCAAACGCACATCGACTAATCCAGCCTGGGCATGCTTGGCTGAGTTTGCCAATGCCTCCTGACAGATATGAAAAAGCGCGGTCGCGTTTGCAGTCGGCAATCCCATCAGTTCATTGCGGGGTCCTGTCAATATCGCTTGTGAGCGGGAATTGGCGTTAAACTCCTCTACCAATTGTTCCAGGCCCTGCATCAGGTCTTCTCCACGGAATTGGCGTGGACGCAGGTCAAGGATATAGGAGCGGATATCGCGGATCGTGTTATCCAGGTTTTCAATGGCTTGATCGATTTTGCTCCGTGCAGCTGACGGCTCCGTGTCGACTGTGCTGCGAGCATAATCCAAGGCCAACCCAACGGAATAAATCGATTGAATGATGCCATCGTGCAGGTCCATACCGATCCGCTCGCGCTCTTCGAGCACTGCCAGGCGGCGTGCCTGGCGCTGAAGACGGACATTTTCAAAGGAAAGGCCAGCCCAGGTTCCGATCGAGAGCAGCAAATCGAGAACTCTTTCATCAAAATTTTGTGGTTCCTTGGCTGCCACGCACATCACACCTAACACACCTGAACGAGTTGCCAGAGGAATACAGGCCACGCAGCATAAGCCAGATTCAACTACCTCATGGCGAAAATATCCCACTTCTCTTTGAGGGTCAATGCTGACCAGTGGTTGGCCACTTTTAGCAACTTGCCCGATCGGTCCTTCACCAAGCGAGAAACTATCGCGAGTCCACAGTGCATCAATGCTATCACCAAGGTGCAGGGCAAGCTGGAAGACCTGGCCGCTTTCATCTGCCAGGAATATTTCTCCGGCGTCGACTTCCAGATAATCTAATACCCCGCTCAGAGCCTGGTATACGATGTCGTCAACTTCCAGGGATCTGGTAACCGCCGCAGCCATAGTGTTGAGCAGTCCCAGATCCTGGTTGCGCTTCATTAAAGCTTGATCGCGATCAACTATTTCTTCATACAATTGCGCATTACTGATCGCCACACCTGCATAAGCTGCCAGGGTCTCAATCACCCGTTCATCAGCCTCAGTAAACTCAAAATTATCTTCTTTATTGGTTAAATAGATCAGTCCAAGCAGGCGATCACCAGTAATGATCGGCACTCCCAGGAAGGGATGCATGTCCGGGTGATTGGGAGGAAAACCACCACTGCGCGGATCGGCACTGATTTCAGGGATGCGAATTGGATGGCGTACAGTCATTAACGCACCCAGCATACCCTTCCCAATTGGAAGGGCGCCAATTTGCTCGACCTGCTCATCCGTCATACCAACTGGAATAAAGCGATCTATCTGCTCATCTTCCCCCATCAATCCCAATGCGGCGTATTTCGCACCCGCTTGCGCCCGGGCCAGATTTACGATCCGGTGCAGGACAACATCCAATGAAAGATCACCAACCAATTCCAGACTGGCTTTGTGTAGAGTTGATAATCGTTCTTCTAATTGTTCACGGGTCAGGATAACCATAATTTTATTGCAGCCACCTAATTTTACCCTAATTCCTCCGAATTAATAAGTTTTTCAGGATTTGATAGTTTTTGCCAGAAAAAAGCGAATAAAAATTGAACCTGTAATAAAAGGAGTCGCCTTCAAAATATGACAAATCAATCTTCAAGGTTGCCCGGATTCTACAACCTCTCTCTTGAGGCGCGGCGGGCTGAAATCCTGCGCCAGGGAGAATTAACCCAGGAAGAGCTGTCTGCCATGACAGGTGAGAATGGTTTAAACGCAGATCAGGCTGCACATATGATCGAGAATGTGATCGG
>JBEQLH010000028.1:6836-8050 GCA_040326075.1 Anaerolineales bacterium | reverse complement strand
TGGATCAGAAGGAGCGCCTGCTGGCTGAAGCAGCTCAAGTTGACCCGCTGCTGCAAAAGCTGGGGGGAGGACCCCGCGATCTGGAAGTACGTCTGATAGATGAATCTCCGATTGGATCATTCCTGGTCCTGCACCTGATATACGACGTGCGCGATGCGATGGGTGCTAACGCGGTCAACACCGCCACGGAGCGGCTGGCACCTCTGGTAGAATCCATCACCGGCGGACAAGTACACCTGCGCATCCTTTCCAACTTGGCTGACCGCCGCCTGGCACAGGCCAGCTGCACTATTCCCCTGGCTGAGCTGGCTTTTGGTGAATTCAGTGGGGAAGAAGTGCGCCAGGGTGTGATCGCAGCCTGGGCTTTCGCTGCGGTTGACCCCTACCGGGCTGCCACCCATAACAAGGGCATCATGAACGGTGTGGACGCAGTCGTGATCGCCACGGGCAATGACTGGCGGGCGGTCGAGGCTGGGGCGCACGCCTATGCAGTCAAAGACGGGCAATATACCAGCCTCAGCACCTGGGGGCAAGACGAACAGGGAAACCTGGTTGGTGCATTGGAAATGCCCATGGCGGTTGGCATCGTTGGGGGCGCCACAAAAGTCCATCCAACTGCCCGGGCCGCGTTGAAAATGATGGGCGTCAAGACCGCTGCCGAATTGGCTGAGATCATCGTCTCGGTCGGTCTGGCTCAAAACCTGGCCGCGCTGCGTGCCCTGGCAACCGAAGGTATCCAACGCGGCCATATGTCGCTGCATGCCCGCCAGGTGGCTATCGCCGCAGGTGCTCAAGGCGAAATGATCACTCGCCTGGCAGAACAACTGGTCTCGGAAAAGATTGTCCGAATTGACCGCGCTGAAGAAATCCTAAATCAATGGGACAGCGCTGAATAAAGCAAGGAGTTTACTCGATAGAATGAGCGATCAAAGATTACTTAAACCAGCTTCCCCGGTCGGAATCGTCGGCTACGGTGCTTACGTACCCCGCTACCGTTTACCGGCCAGTGAAGTCTCCCGGATTTGGACCGATGGGAAAGGTGGCTTACCGGTCAAAGAAAAAGCTGTGGCTGGAATCGACGAAGATGTGGCTACCATGTCGATCGAAGCAGCCCGCAATGCCCTGGCGCGCGCCGGTATTAAACCTGACCAGCTGCGCGCGGTTTGGGTGGGATCAGAATCACATCCCTATGCAGTGAAGCCAACTTCCACCAT
>JBEQLH010000028.1:0-6736 GCA_040326075.1 Anaerolineales bacterium | reverse complement strand
ACCGATACACCGGATTTCTGGCGGCGCGCTTATCAGAAATATCCCGAACACGGCCAGAGGTTTACTGGAGAGCCTGCCTACTTCGCTCACATCACCGCCGCAGCTAAAGAGATGATGGAATCCATGGGCACCAGCGCCGCCGATTATAAATACGCAGTTTTCCACCAACCGAACACGAAATTCCCGCAGCGGGCGGCCAAGATGCATGGCTTCACCGCCGAGCAGATCGATCCTGGATTGCTGGTGCCCAGGATTGGCAATACCTATGCCGGTGCCGCCATCATTGGCCTGTCAGCTGTGTTGGATATCTCCGAACCGGGTGACAAGATTCTGTTGGTGTCATTCGGCTCGGGCGCTGGATCAGATGCCTTTGACATCCGGGTCACGGATGCGATCCTCGATCGGCGCGATCGAGCGCTTAAAACCCAGGATTACATCGCCCGCCGAACCGAAATAGACTACGCCACTTATACCCGCATGCGCGGCAAGCTGGTGATGAAGTAAATCCTTGAGGAGCAATCAAAAATTATGACTGATGTTGTAATCGCCGGGGTTGGACAAACTCCGGTTGGAGAACACTGGAATACATCCCTGCGAGAGCTGGCTTTATCAGCCATCGAAGCGGCTATTCAAGATGCTGGCGGGATTCAACCCCAAGCTCTGTTCGTCAGCAACATGCTCTCTCCCACCATATCAGGCCAGGCACACCTGGGCGCCTTGATCGCAGATTTTGCCGGATTGACCGGCATTGAAGCGGTAGCGGTTGAAAGTGCGGGAGCATCTGGCGGTTTCGCTTTACGCCAGGCATATTTGACGATCTCAGCTGGTGCAGCCGATGCAGCCCTGGTTACGGGTGTTGAGAAATTGACCGATCAAACCGGCAGCGGGGTTGAAGCTGCTATCGCGACAGCTTTGGATAGCGATTACGAAGCGGTCCAGGGACTTACCCCAACCGCCCAGGCTGCCTTGCTGATGCGCCGCTACATGCACGAATTCGAAGTTGAACATGATCGCTTCGCTGGTTTCCCGGTTGCGGCGCATGCCAACGGGGTAAGCAATCCTAACGCCATGTTTCGGCGGGCGATCAATGTTGATTCGTATAACCGCGCCGGGATGGTCTGCGACCCATTGAACATGTTCGATATCTCCCCTGGCGCGGATGGTGCAGCTGCCCTGGTCCTTACCAGGAGCGAGCTGCTGCCGCAAACTTTCTCCCATCCATTTGTGCGCATATCCGGTTCGAGTTCAGTCACCGATACACTTGCGCTCCACGACCGGTCTGACCCACTAACCTTCCATGCTGCCCGCCTCTCCGCTGAACGGGCCTGCCGGCAGGCTGGCATCCTCCCTGAGGATATTGATCTGCTCGAGCTGTTCGATGCCTATTCGATCTATGCCGTCCTATCCCTCGAAGGAATGGGGTTCGCAGAGCAGGGTCAGGGCTGGAAATTGACCGAAGATGGGAATTTGAACCTGGATGGATCCTTACCCATCTCCACTTTTGGTGGTTTGAAAGCGCGCGGCAATCCTGGTGGAGCGACAGGCGTTTACCAGGTCGTGGAAGCCGTCTTACAGCTGCGTGAACAGGCCGGGATTAACCAGGTACCGGGTGCCCAGCGCGCCCTGGTGCAGTGCCTGGGTGGACCAGCTTCTTCAGCCGCAACGCATGTGCTAGAGCGAACAGACCAATAAAGTGCCTTTTTCTGCGATTTACCTGCTTTTCACACTCTTGATTGTGGTCGGTATTTTCATAATCGCCTTCAATCGGCGCGGCTTGAAACAGGCCTTGATCCTTTCCCTCCTCAGTCTGGTCGCATTAATTGCAATATTTGTGGTGTTCTTGACCATCGTTCTCAACAATATGTGATTTTCTCGTCAAACGACACCTTGCAAATTATTAATGTTGGAAATTGATAGTTCTTGATAGTTTAGGGTCGCTAAACTTACTCAGCAAGGTCATTACATTGGTATTTAGGAGTAATAAAACATGGAAATTCCCCGCCACTGGCGTCTTAAGCAGCAGCGATATAAATTAGTCGGTGAGGTATGCCCGCATTGTGAAGCCAAGTTGTTCCCCCCCCGCGATATCTGCCCGGAATGTGGTGGAGAGGCGAAGTCTCTATATACTTTCAGTGGGCGGGGTGAAGTGTATTCACACACCACAGTCCAAGATGCCCCGGCCGGATTCGAAGAAAACGCCCCCTATACCGTAGCGTTAGTAAAACTGGAAGAAGGTCCCTTAATAACCGCCCAATTGACTGATTTGGGCGGAGAGGCGGTGGAAATCGGCACCCAGGTGGAGATGGTCACCCGTCGTTTGCGCACAGATGGTGACGAGCGCGGTATGCTGGTTTATGGATATAAGTTTAGGCCCCGCCTCGCCACGGCCAGCTAACTGGACCATAAGCAACAAGATAATTCAAAAACTTCCGGATACCGAATCCGGAAGTTTTTATATTTAATTCCCTTATTCCCCTCCAAACTCCCCGTGCTTTCAACACCATTCCTGTTGGAATTTATTAGGCTCGAGTTGTTGACTTATTCATTAACATTTTGTCTCAAGGATCTCAACCTCAGTCTTTCTCAACATGGGAGATTTTTTTACTGATGGGATCCGAGAATTTTGGTGATATGTTCAAAACGAGAAAGGCCCGATAAAAACCCAGTAAAAATCAATTTCATTTTACTGATCTGGATTTTGAAAACTCAAGTAGAAGGCTGGAAAATTATCTCGTAAATAAAGCAAAAGAGAGAAGATAAATAAGTTAATCCCGAACATTTCAAATGATTCCTCGATTGTGGTAAACACCATCGTTGTGGCAAGGTTATTTTCATCAGCTAAACTAATTTGCCAACTGCCAATAAACTCTAAGATAAATGCCCCACCAATAAATAGAAATCCAGCGCACAGGAATAACAGTTTCGTTTTGCGAGGGAGATGCAGGAAAAATCTTGTGTAGACGATAAAAAAAAGTATTACAAATGGAGCTACCACAAAAATCCAGCCACCTACATCTTCACTTAAATTTTCGTGGATGTAAGCAGTCTCATCGACCGATAGGAAGAGGAATCCAAGGGATAGTACTGCCCACAAAATACTGTATGGACCCCCGGTTATTCTTGTCAAATATGCAATATAACCCAGTAACACGGCGGAAACAAGAAGGGTGACAGATGAAAAGAGCGTGGGGATATTTCGCTCTGTGTTGAGATCGAATATCCTTCGAGTGACGCGAAAGACCGGGATGTCTAGTAGGCTTAGTAAATTTAGAGTTACGCTTAGCAGAATTAATAAACCCATCACACTTAACAGGAATATAAATATTTTCTTTGGATTGATATATTGTGTCCTGTTACCTAGTTGTGATATTGGAAATCTAGTACTGATCAGAATAATCACCAGGTAGGTCATTATGAATAGAGACAATCCGAAGAAAACGAGAGGAAGCAAACGGTCCAAAACTACCTGGAGTGATGTTATGGCCTGGTATCTTATCTGAGAGTAGAAGTAAACAAACAGTAAAATAAATGTAAAACCGTATAGAGGCAACATAACCAACAGTATTGATCGATATTCCGTTACAACATCGATCGCCTTTTTAACAAGAACCTGATTGAAACGAGGATTGCGGTAGGATTTATTAGCTAAATACGCAAACATTAAAACAAAAAAGATAAAAACAATGCTCAGAGCAAGCCGATTCTTGGAATAGCCAATTAACCACACATTTTTTGGATCTGTGGGGATCCACAATAATACAAACAAGCCAATTGCTGCGATCAAAGCACCGGCAAGAAAATATATTCGGAGAGCTTTAGAAACAACTTCAATATTATCCTTTTTCATAAGGGCTTTTCAATAAGGGATATAAGCTGGGTACGAAGCCAATCGTCTGCTTGATTCGTCTTGTGCAGATGCACCGGATTAAGGCATGACAAATCAAAATTAGAAAAACAACCACATTTCAACGATCTCTTCTGGATTCGTGTGCAACCATTTTCCTCGGAGTAAGAGGTGTTTTGCAAGGGCTGATTTTCCAAATGTTTCAGGGAACACGGCCCAGATGGCAGGTAGAAAATAGTGCGGGAAAATGTCCTTAAAGTCATCGTGATCACCTATTAAGATACGCGCCCTTGAGCAATCACAGGTGTTCAGCCATTTGCTGTCCCCGTTCTCTTTTCGTAATCTGCAGGGATCGCGGCCAAGATTAGGGGTCGTTCGGTGCGAGAAACGATCCAAGCAATCGATGAGTTTGGAAAAGGTCAATGGTCATTGGCAGTGGTGCAGATTGGCTTGGATGAGGGAAAAGGTCAGGAGAGAATATCCATTTCTCAGTATCGCGGATAGATAGCAAAATGGGGAAAGCAATGCATGTATGAACAGATCTGATTATATCAGCAGTTGCTGTATCCACGCAGCTCCCAGCCTGGACAAAAACCACCTCAATGAATTTTGAGCCTGTTCACCGAGGAGGATATTACGATTAAACTCCCGACCATGACCGCCACCTTCACCCTCAACATCAGCTTCAGATCCTAAAGATAAGCTGTCAGTCACTACTATCAGGATTCCCAATTCTAAGAACCGGCTGATATAGTCGAATCCTATTTGACCTTCACGACTATTGAGAGTTCGCTTCTCGAGCGGTATGCCTAAACCTCAATTTATCCAATACCTCTATTAGATTTCAATTTCAAATTCGTAGCAAGGGAAATAATTTGATCGGAGGTAAAAATCAGAACAAAAGGGATAAGGGGAATAATAAATCGCATTCTCGCATTGACCAACATATAGCTCAGTGTATAGAAAAGTATTAAAGTCACAATAGGAATGATTAACGGGGGTCGGACGCCTCGCCGTCGAACGATAGAAAAACCAGCCAAAGCCAAAAAAACCAGGTTAACCAATGCACTGATATTCCAGGTTAAGTCTGAGATATACCCATACCGGACACCATAATTCGTCCAGAGAGGGATAAATCGATAGAGCGAGAGCAGCAGATAACGAAATGGGTTGGCAATGATAATTTCCATTGCCTCCTGGCGGTAAAACTGATCCATCTCATATTCGTTCTCATCACCTCGCAAAATATCAACATTATCTTCAAGCAGATTTTTCTGGGCAGCTTTCATCTCTCGGTTATATACATAACGAAGGTATCCATCATTCTCCAGAATGTGATTGTGACGATATAAGTTATAGCCGCTCAAAGTTACTCCGGGAATGAAGGCATTAAAAACAGTGAAATTCCGTACGGTCCAGGGAGTCATTACAACCACAAAAGCGACAATTATTAAGCCGATATTCAGAATGCGTCGCTTCACTGCCAGAATTGGTGTGACTAGTAAAGAAATGCTGAGAATGGGGATAAAGTAAATCACAACAGATCTGGATAACGCAGCGAGTCCTAGGCAGAATCCGGCGAGCAGCCATATAAGCATGTGCTTTTTTTTCAGACCAAGTACGATGAAGAACATTCCTAATAAAAGGAATAAGATAAAGAACGCCTCCCCCTTTAGCGAAGCCTCAGTTTCCAGGATAAGAGGGATATACACTCCCCATAAGAATGCTCCCAGGAAAGCCGGGCGATGGTCATTAAGCAATAGACGAATAATAAGATAAAGGATCCCAATTGACACCAGACCTAATGTCATCTGAAGTAAAATCCCGAAATATTCAGCCTGCGTTTCAAAGATGAAAATGATCGCTGCGAAGGTAAGTATGGGAAGGGGCTCAACAGAAGCGGTAGTGTTGTTCTTCGGTCCACAAAACGGAAAATAAGTATTACAGAAAGACCAATCACGTCGCTTTTCTAGAGTGGTGGCTATCTCTTGACGGCGTGTCTTCTCTAATGGCAATTCATAAGCAAATAAAACATAAAATCGGATTCCTAAGGCCAACGTAAGGATGAGGAGAATCAATGTTGCACGAGATCGTAAACTCGTTTTGGAAACTTCCGGGTACTCAGAGGCCACTAAGCGATCAAAGCGAAAGGAGAATATTAATATCTGCAGACAAAGAATTGCAAACCATAATACAAGTGGGAACATCCGGATCAAGTATGGGGAATTTATGTTATAAGCAGCAAGAAAAAAAATGACGCTGCTGAATAATCCAATGCCAGCTCCCCACAAAACAATATCGGTTTGTTCATCCTTAGCAGAAAAAAGGATCAGTCGTCGTTCAACCAATTCTAACCAGGTTTTGTCTCGGACCGCACGAAAAGCAACCACAGTGGCAATCAGGACTCCGAAACCTAGCACACCAATTAAACCCAGCCTGGATAAGGAATACCCGAAAAGGCCTACATTGTGTGGATCGGTCGGAATGCTTATCAGCAATATGAGACTGAATATTCCAGCCGCCCAGCCAAAGACAAAATTCATTTGCAAATTGGCAGTCAGCGCAGTGGAGGGCTTTGGGATACTTTGTGAGTTCATTCTTTATTGAAAATATCGAAATTTGGGAAATTCGAGAACTATATCCACAAACAACTAACTCATTGGCATGCATTTTACCTTATATCTGACAATACTAAGAATTATGCCCAAATGATTACACCTCGACTAGCGTTTTCGTTAAATCAAATATACGGGTATAAGTTTAGACCCCGCCTCGCCACGGCCAGCTAACTGGACCATAAGCAACAAGATAATTCAAAACCTTCCGGATTTGGTGCCCGGAAGGTTTTGTTATTGGCACTTTATAGTGGGATATGCTATGTTTCCTCCATCC